>CAZKSL010000035.1:0-8143 GCA_964555495.1 Hadarchaeota archaeon (SeqCode) | reverse complement strand
AGCCCATACTCTTCATCGGGACAGGGCAGGAGTACACTGACCTAGTCGAATTCAAACCAGAGATAATTCTCGACGCCCTCTTTGGCGAGTGATGCTCAAGTGCCCCATCTCTTCTTGAGATATCCGTGTACTAAGTAGCCAACACACAGCGCGCCAACCAGAATTATGCTTAACCAGACAGCGCTTACGAGCCGGGGGCCGAAAAAGTGCCTAATCGAGAGTGTTGCGTTGTTGAGGCCGTGAAGCAGCACTAGACCCAGGATATTTCCACTCTTGATGTACGCGAGGCCGAAGAAGGCGAATAGAATGAAGGCCGACCCGTAGAGGGGTATACCAGTGACGCCCAATGCACCCACATACCACAGGTGAAGCGACGAATGTAGGACTGAACTCAGGAGGATGGCGAAGAGAACGCCCTTCACCATGAGCCTATCCAAGACGAATCCCCGGAAGATGGTCTCCTCGAAGAGCCCGACCGGAATGAACGATGCGAAGAAGAAGTTAACGAAATACCAATCGGGATAATTCTGTTCGAAGTGCTCGGTCGTCTCCTCTCCAGGACTCTCCCCCATCAGCCACGTGACTGCTTGGTTATAGACGGCGAGCACGATAAAGAGAACTGCAAAAATTGCGAGGGCCCAAATTAATCCTTTTCCCAGATTTTTTCTCCTCAGGCCCACCGACGGCCAGAATTTCTTTTTCCTTTCGATGGAGCGAACGTAGTAATATATCACTGCGAGAGGGATGAGGTAAATTATCCACTCGCAAATAAGGAGGAGCGGCCAGTTAATCGCTATCGAACTCGAGAGCAAAATCGCCGTCAATGATAAGAGCCAGATTACTAAGGGAGCGACCCACCAGCGGGGCTTAGTCATCGTCACCCTCACTTTGAGAGTCTAGCGCGCAGGAGCTCGACCACCTCACGGGGATCCGCGCGGCCTTTGGTGGACTCCATGACCTTGCCGGCCAAAAAGTTGAGAGCTTCTTCTTTCCCAGACCGGAAATCCCCTACCGCCTCCGGGTTGGCCTCGACGACTTTCTCCACCGCAGGACGAAGTTCCTTGAGTTCGGCGCGTTTAAGACTCATCCCCCGAGCTAGCTTCTGTGGATCACCAGGGTGCTTGACGAGTTCGCGGAGCACTAGCTCGCCCTGCTCCGGGGTGAGTTTGCCGCGCTCAATCATCTGCAATAGCTTGATCATCTGCGCCGGGGTGAACTCGGCTTCAGCGGCTCGGAGCCCCATGTAGTTAAGAACTTTCTTCAGTCTGTCCTTGAACCAAAGGGAGGCGAACTCGGGGTCGACCTCCTTGGCCACCGTCTCGAACAAATCAGCCAGCTTGCGCTCGCTTGCCATCACGCTCGCGACCGAGGGCTTGATCCCAAATTCCTCAACCAGCCTGCGCTCGCGAAGGTGCGGGGCCTCGTGCATCTTGGACCTAATCGCCTCGGCCCGGCTCCGATCGACGAGGAGGGGGAATATGTCCGGGTCCGGGATGTAGCGGTAATCCTCAGCTATCTCCTTCGCGCGCATCGGTACCGTTATCATCTGGCTCTCCAGGAAGGCGCGCGTCTCCCGCTCGACCACCTTGCCCCGCCTCATCAGAGAGCCCTGCCTTATCACCTCAAACTTGATGGCGCGGTAGGCTCCCTTGACTGAGTTGATGTTTTTGATTTCCACTCGCCTGCCACCCTCGAGCGAGATATTTGTGTCGGCCCGCATGGTACTCGGCTCTGGGCGAACCTTCTCGGAATAATCCAGCACCCGCATGAGCGCGCGCATAAACCTCCGCGCATCCTCAGGGGAGTGCAGATCTGGCTCGGTGACCACCTCGACTAGGGGGACGCCGCTCCTGTTGTAGTCCACAACGCCGAGCGTCGGATCGTACTTTCCTGGGTCCTCCTCTAGATGCACCTCCCGGATTCCAACGCCCTTGAGTTTGCCGTTGAGCGCGATGGGGAGGCTGGTCCGCTGATATCCGCTCGGCAGATCGGGGTAATCGTAGTGCTTCCTCTGGATGTAAATGGTCTCGTCGGTAACTACGTCGCAGTCGAGCATCAGCGCGATCTCTATCGTCGACTCGATTGCCCGCTCGTTTGGCGGGGCTGGCTTCGCTCCGGGCATACCCGTGCAGATCGGACAGACGTTCGTGTTTGGCGGCACGTCGCGGTAGTTGGTCGGGCAGTCGCAGTAAAGCTTCTGTTCAGTCATGAGCTGCTCGTGAATCTCAAAGCCTATCTTCATCTTCATGCGCTCGCCTCGAATGCGTGCATTACCTTGAGCACCTTCTCTTCGCCCAACACCGGGCCCTGGACCTGTAGGCCTATTGGGACTCCCTCAACCTCGCCTGCCTTGATCACGCCACCGCATATCCCCGCCAAGTTCGCCGGGACAGTAAGGTAATCGTACGCGTACATCTCGGCGGGCGTAAGCTTGGCTCCCAGCTTGTGAGGAAGTTTTGGAACAGTGGGGCCAGCTATGACGTCTACCTTCTTCAGAGCATCCATCAATTCACGCCTTATCAGGGTCCGGACCTGCAAAGCACGCTGGTAATATTTCCCCCTGAACTCCTTCCGGCTGATGTGCCGGCCTCTCAAAATTCTCCGCAACACCTCATCGCCGCATACCTCCTCAATCCTGTGCCCGTACTTCCTGCCGTCAAACTTCCGGGTGGCCGAGAAAAATTCGACCGAGACTATGAGGTAGTAAGTTGGCAGCCCCTTCTCAAGGTTTGGAAGTTCGACCTCGACCACCTCGGCCCCCAAATCGCGGAGCTTGTCAACTGCTCGCTCGATTACCTTCATCACCTTCGGCTCCGTGAGCTCCTCGAACTTTGGGCTTACACCCACGCGTATGCCACCGAGGTCGCCATCGAGTTTGTCCAAGTAGCTGACCTTCTCGACATCCAACATGATACACTCCCCCGGGTCCCTCCCGGCAATGACCTCGGCGAGCAGCGCGGCGCCGTAGACATCAGGGGCAAGCGGGCCAATCTGATCAAAACTCATCGCTAGATCTATCAGGCCCTGCCTCGGGACCAGACCGTAGGTCGGCTTCAATCCAACAACGCCACAGTGGCTAGCAGGATTTCTGATCGATCCTCCGGTGTCTGTGCCCAAACAGAGATCGCACAGCCCCGCCGCTATTGCTGCGCCTCCACCGCTGCTCGAACCGCCAGGGATACGACCGGATGCCGAGGGGTTCTGGGTCGGACCGAATGCACTGGTCTCGCCTGATGAGCCACAGGCGAACTCGTCCATGTTATTCACTCCAACTATCACTCCACCCTCCGCGCGAACTCGCTCGACCGCCACCGCGTCGTGTGTCGAGACGTAACTCTCGAGAGTCTTCGAGGCGCAGGTGGCGCGGAGGCCTTTGACGTTGAGATTTGATTTGACTCCAATCGCGAGTCCAGCAAGCTTCCCGACCCGAGCGCCCTTCTTTAGCTTCCGGTCGATTGCCTCTGCCTCGGCCACGGCATCCGGGTTCAACTCGATGAATGAGCTGATCTTCTTATCCATTTTTTTTATCCGCTCAAGCGCTTGCTGAACGTTCTCTGCCGCCGAGAGTTTTCCCCCGCGGATGGCCTCGAGCTTCTCTCGGGTACTCACTCTATCCATTTCGCGACCTCCGCCCGCAGGTTGCCCTCGTCGTCGGAGCCCGGCATAATTTTTACAAACATCTCTCGGAAATCCTTCCGCCCCTTCTTGGGAGACGCTTTCCCATCCGGGCGCATGACGTTCCGAGCCTCGTGGCTGTAGTAGGTCTCCTTAACCGACGGGAGGGCCTTCGAGGCCTTTACGAAATCTTCAACTATCTCCTCGGCGCTCCGCTCAATCTCCTTCAACCTGCGCTCAGACAACCTTCAACCCCTAACGAGTTAGTGGTCCAGACTTTATAGCCACACCGCCAGCTGGCTCCGAAAGTTTAAGCACTTCGAGGGGCAAAAATTTATCCAATGGCCCGAACCGACATCGTCACCTGCCCAAAATGTAACTTTAAGTTCAGCAAGTCCTACGCACGGATTACCGCCTGCAGCGGGTGCCCGATGTCAGTCACGGCCTGCTCCATGATTAAGTGTCCAAACTGTAACGACGAATTCAAGGCGATGTAATGAAAAAACTAGCGAAGTTCTGGGAGGAGATGTCAGGGGATCGAGTCCGATGTACCCTATGCCCCCGGAAGTGTACGATAGCTCCCGGAAAGGTCGGCTACTGCCGCGCGCGCAAGAACGAGAAAGGGGAGCTCTACACGCTCGTCTACGGCGAGGCAACCGCGCTGAACCCGGACCCGATTGAGAAAAAGCCCCTCTACCACTTCTGGCCGGGGAGCAGCGCTTTCTCCATGAGCACCGCTGGCTGTAACTTCCAATGCAAACACTGCCAGAACTGGGCCATCTCCCAGTCGAGCGTCGGAGAGATCGGTACCGAGCAAGTCCTACCCGAGCGAGCGGTCGAACTCACCAAGCGCTACAACTGCCAGGGACTCGCCTATACCTACGCCGAGCCAGTGATCTGGTTCGAGTTTTGCCTTGATACCGCGAAGCTAGCCCACAAGGAGGGGCTCTACAATGTCTACGTGACGAACGGCTACATGGAACTCGACGCCTGGGATGAACTTGAGCCTTACCTCGACGCGATGAACGTTGACGTCAAGTCCTTCAGCGATGAGTTCTACCGCGAGATTTGTGGGGTCCCCAGCGCAAAGCCAGTGCTGGATACTTGTGAGTGGGCGGTCGAGCACGGGGTCCACCTCGAGATCACGAACCTGATTATCCCGGGGGAAAACGACAAGCCCGAAGACATTCGCGAACTCTGTAAGTGGGCCGTCGAAAAGCTGGGCCCCGAGGTCCCCGTCCACTTCAGCCGGTTCCACCCGATGTACAAGCTCACCGACCGGCCCTCGACCCCGGTGGAGACCCTCGAGCGGGCGCTGGAGATAGCGAAGGGGGAGGGGCTCCAGTACGTTTACATCGGCAACGTCCCCGGGCACGAGGCAGACAACACTAGGTGCCCGAAGTGCGGGGAACTTCTAATCGAGCGTCGCGGCTTCACCGTCACCCGATACGGAGTGAAAAACGGAAAATGCCCAAAATGTGGGACTGAGATTAATATCGTCGGCAAGTACACGCCAAGCTAGCCTTTTACTGCCTTCACGCTCTCCCTCAAAGCCTTCATCCCGAGCTCTGCGAGTTCCTCCGCTCGCTCCTCGCTGCGCGCCTCGGAGAAGCACCTGAACACTGGCTCGGTGCCCGAGGGGCGGACGATAAACCAGCCGTCCTTCGTGACCACGCGCAGACCCTCCGTGCGGTCAGGTTTATATCGCGCCAGCCGCTTCGCGAGATCGTCGAGGACTTTCTGCTTCAGCTTGTCCGGACACTTCACCCTCCGCTTGAGCTGATGATAGGTAGGTAGCGTGGAATCAACCTTGGAAACCGACTTGCCCGATCGCGCAACGAGCTCCACGAACTGCACGGCGGTCATGATTCCGTCGCGGCAGAGCAACCAGTCCGGGAATATCACCCCTCCGTTCTCCTCGCCGCCCAAGTCGCCGCCGTTCTCCCGGAACTCCGCAATTATCTCCGGCTCACCCACGCGCGTCCGAACGACCTCGCCCCCAGACTTCTCCGTAGCGTCGTCGAGCACCGAACTCGTCGCGACAGTCGTTACTATCCGCGGGGCCTTCTTCCCCCGGAGGTAGTGCATCGCGACCAGGGCAAAGACTCGGTCGCCGCTCAGCAACTCGCCACGCTCGTCCACCACCAAGGTCCGATCGGCGTCGCCATCGTGGGCTATCCCCAAGTCGGCGCTCGTCGCGGATACAGTTTTGACCAGCTCCCCAAGGTGCTCTGGAACTGGCTCGGGGAGCCTACCGGGGAAAGTCCCGTCGAGCTGTGCGTTCATTGATACCACCTTGCACCCGAGTCTGGTCAAAACTTGAGGAGTCACGACGCTCCCGGCCCCGTTCGCACAGTCGACGACGACCTTCAGCTTGCGCCTGACTCTAGGGACTCGCTCCCTCAACGAACGCATGTAAGGAGTCAAAGCATCTGCCTTGCTCGTCTTGCCGATGCGGTCCCAGCTGACGAGCTTCCCACCCTCCTTGACCAGTCGCTCGATTTCTCGCTCCCGATCCCGCACAAATCCGGCTCCCTCGCGGTCCCAGAACTTCGCGCCGTTGTACTCGGGGGGGTTGTGGGAGGCTGTAATCATAATGCCGGCATCGCATGAGAAACGGCGTATCCCGAACGAGAGCACGGGGGTCGGGACCATGCCCAACCTGACGACATCGCAGCCCCCTGCCGTGAGTCCGGCGGTGAACGCGTGCTCCAGCATTTCACTCGAGGTCCGGTTGTCGTAACCCACCGCGACCTTGCCTTTATTTTTTAGATGGGTAGCGAGCGCCAGCCCGAGGTCGAACGCGAGCTTCGGGGTGAGGTCCTGATTTGCAACGCCCCGGATGCCAAAGGTGCCAAAGAGTTTGCCCATGGAATCAACTAAATTTTGTATCGTACGTATTAAATCCTCGCGCGCAAAGCTTATCGTGGGCCCGTAGCTCAGTCTGGATAGAGCGGCGGCCTTCTAAGCCGTAGGTCGTGGGTTCGAATCCCTCCGGGCCCGCTCGGTCTTTCTCAACATTTTGCTGGCGCTCATAGCAACACTCTCCACAACAGCCATATTCCTGACACTATACCAAGAACGCCGATGAACCTCCTCAGTAGTCGATGGCTAACCCTACTACTAATGTACGGGCCAATAATGCCTCCAACGGCTGCGCCAACGCACAACGCAAGTGCAAAGATCCAATCCATACCACCAACAAGAGATAGGTAGACAGCAAACGACGCAAGACAAATAATGACCTCAGCAAAAGTTGTAGTGGCGATAGACACCTTTGACTTTAACCCACCAATAATGCCGCCTGTACTCGTCACGGGGCCAAAACCGCCGCCAGTCAACGCTTTATTAAAGGCAGCCAATGTGCCCACCGCATAATGTTTCCACCACGCAAACGCATATCTGATGGGCGATAAGCACAGGGCACTCATGACAATAACCAAGATGCCGATATAGGTTTTCACCCATAATTTTGGTAGATTAACAGCGCCGAGGACACCAATAGCCACGACCACCAAACCTGGGATTACCATAGCAAGCACAATCTTTGTGTCGCGGGTCAACCCCCCAAAATCAGCGTTTTTGAACTTATGGTGAAATATTGTGCCGCTAATACCCCCAATGGCTTGGGATATCAAAATAGCAGGCACCACTACCAGCGGCTCGAATCCATACCCGATAAGTATCGGACTCAACAAAGTCCCATACATCATTCCGAGTGATGTGTCAATAATCTCCATAATGAGCGCCATAACGATTAGAACCATAATCAACTCTATCATTTGCTCACTCACATATCGTAGAATTGCCTCTTTTAAATGTTTTGGTATACTACCAAAATTTGGTATGGTACCAAAACAAGTTGGTTGCAATCCTAGCGCCTGTGCTCCAATGTGTATGAAAAAAGTGGGGCGCCAGATTCCCTCTCGAGTCTACTGACTTTATTTGCTGAAGAGGGCCCTAGAAAACTCCAGATACTAATCTAACGTCTATTTCTTTGGCTTGACCTTCGTCAGGAGAACCGTGCCATCCTTTGTGGCTATCCATCTCAAAGTGTCCCCATCTTTAAGTTTCAAAAATCTAAAGATCCTCGAGGGGACGGTCGTTCTCCTGCGATATCCCCTTACTGTTAAAGCGGTTTCCTCTATGTGAACCACATCTTCCAACTTTACTTTTGGGCTCGGAGACATATGCACACATTTTGATACTCTATTGTAACACTATAAATGCCGCTTGTAAATCTTCTCCCAATTCAAAGCGCCAAAGTCTTCAGAAGAACTAATGCGCCCAATGCCACGACCACAGTCCCTATAAGTATCCGGACAACGCTTGCGGACAATTTCTTCGTCGTGAAAGCCCCCAAGATCCCGCCGACGATGCCGGAGCCCGCAAGGGCGATCATAACTCCTAAGTTAATCCCCCCAAAGCTCATGAAAGTCAGGCCGGGCGCAAGCTGAACCGCAACCCTCGCTATCATGGAAGACCCTATCGCCAGCGCTGGATAGATCCCAGAGAGGATGAGCAAGCT
>CAZKSL010000034.1:0-8358 GCA_964555495.1 Hadarchaeota archaeon (SeqCode) | reverse complement strand
CTCGCAGCCCGAGAACTCAGCGCAGGACAACCTCCCGCCCCCTGAATATTGGGTCCCGCCCCATGAAAACTCCCCCTCGGAGAACTCGGGCCCGCTGGATGTCGGCCCGGACGGGTTGGTCGGGTACTGGCCCCTCGACGAGGGCGAGGGCGAGGTGGCGCACGACTCGTCGGGCTTTGGCAACGACGGGACAATCTACGACGGCTCTTGGGTCGAGGGCGTCTCAGGCTCGGCCCTAGAGTTCGACGGGTCAGACGACTGCGTCTGTGTCCCCGACGACCCGTACCTCGACGCCGTGTTCGAGGACGAGATCTCGATAAGCTTCTGGTTCAGGACGGATAATCTCGACCGAGGCCAGGCGCTGGTGACTAAGTACAACCAACCTCAGGCCGGCGGCGCGAGCTACTTCAGCGGCGTGTGGGGCGGGCAGCTCAGGTTCAGCTTCTACTCTGCCAGTCACGATTTCCTGTACCCCATATCCACAAACGCGGCCCTGCAGGAGAACACTTGGTACCACGTCGTTGGCCAGACGGACGGGACGGTGGGCGGGACGAAGATATTCCTGAACGGGGCGGAGCTGAACGTAACTGTCCGCACCGAGGGGACGTTCACGACCATCTTCGACTCGGGGGCGCCGGTCCGCTTCGGGACGGTACAGTTCTCGGGGAAAGATCCGTACCTCGACGGGGCGATCGACGAGGTCAAAATCTACGCCCGGACCCTGTACCCGGGGGATAACACGCCGCCGAGCTCGAGCGTGGACCCCTTCCAGGGCGATGACTACTGGCAGACCTCGACGCCGTTCACCGTGACGGCAATCGTGAGCGACGACCCGAGCGGGATAGACAACGTCGAGCTCTACTACCGCTACTCGAGCGACAACTTGTGGGAGGGGGTTGGCTGGCAGTCCTATGGGGTGGATTCGGCGGAGCCCTGGGGGTGGAGCTTCGCGGCCCCCGAGGGCTACGGGTACTACCAGTTCTACTCCCGCGCCACGGACGGGGCGGGGAACCGGGAGCCGGAGAAGGACGAGGCCGAGGCGAGCGTCAGGGTCTGTCAAAAGCTCGTTCGGATTGCGGTGATTCTAGCTGAGCCGAGCGATATCGACGCGGGGGAAGACTTTGGGGAAGTCAAGCTCCTCTGGCAGGTGCAGAGAAACGAGGAGCTGAACAGTTACTTCACCGAGGCCTCCTACGGCGCAGTCGCGACTAAAATGACCGTGTTCGACGACGGGGGCTACTGGTATCGGCTCGAGCCCCAGCGGTGGTATAAAATTGGAGACGACATAAACAGAAAGGCGATATTTGTCGCTCACGCGATCAATGAGGCGGTGCAAAGTGGGGTTGACTTTGACCCCTACGATACGGTCATCGTCGTGGCGGGCGTGTGGGTGGATGGGTGGGAAGATCGGCGCTATGCTTGGCCAGGGGGCAAGCCGCCAATCATAGTTTGTTGGGGAGATAGGAATCACGTGTTTCATGAGGTTGGACATGCGCTTGGGACGGTCCTCACGGACGGTGGGCCACTCCTACCTGATTTGTATCCTGAGTCTGATATCAGTCAAGGTGATGTGAATGGCTGGGGCTTAATGGGCATGTGTCCGGAGTGGGGATACTTTCCGATTCATCCTTGCTCCTGGAGCAAGCAGTGGTTGGGGTGGCTGGGGTACGACTCCGTTGGCCCCTGGATAACTGCAGAGGAGAACTATTCCCTTGACGGTGAGCACGTCAGAAGCGAAGAAATCCAGATAATCTATTGGGAAAACTGGATTGCTACCTTGCCAACACTAGACTACGGGACTTCGGTTTACCGGCACACGATTTTTGACACTGCCGCAACTATCTTCGGGACTACTGTAACGTGCAAGACGGATTTGGTCTTGGAGGTAAGAACTGATAATGAACACTACAGCCAGTGGGATACGGGGGTGCGTCTTCCTCTAGGGGTCGAAGGAGGTTTGGTACTCTATCAAGTCACTGTCTCGAATGGCGCTGATGAACGTGTAGAAGTTGTGGACTCCCTAGTGACTTTGGGAAGCGACCCAGCTTTAGTAGGAGGGAGAATATCATTTGGGGTTTTAGAGGAGCGTGCTGACCCAGAGAACTATCGGTTAAGAGTTTTCGGAGCCGAAGAGCGGACACTCAACGCGATACTGGCAATAGCGCATGGGTTCCCATTTCATCTACACGTCGGGCCGCTCCCGTCTCCCGATAATCGTGACTTTATTTACCCCGACCTCGATCTGCACGCCTACACCCTAGATGGTTTGCACGTTGGAGTAAATTACGAAACCGGTGAGTACGAGACGCAAATCCCGGGCGCGATTGCATCGGGCGATCTCAACAACGGTACCGAGTGGATTCGTTTGCCGGAAAACGTGGGGGCATACTTTACGGTGAGTAGCCGTGACGTGGCGAGATATCTGGAAAATCACCCTGGAGGGTTGGAAAACGAGAACGGCATTTACATACCTGAGTTAAGGTACTACGACAAAAACGGGGAGGGATTCGTTTCCTCGCCCGTAGGGGGACTGATAGAGCCGGGAGCAGAGGTCTTCACCGATTTCACTCTCACCCAGAACCCGGACGGCACGTATTCTATTGAGGCAGAACCCGGTATGAATCTGCTGAGCCTCGAATCTTGGAAAGTTGCGGTCGATAACATTCCGAACGAACTTTTCATCGAGCCCTGGGGGCGCTCCAGCAGACTTGGACGCTTGGAGAATAGGTGGGCAGGGCTCAGGAAGCAAGCGCTCAAACTGAAGTTCAGTGCGGTCTTCAGAATTTTGGAGGGGGGCCGATTCGAGTCCATCTGCGGGAGAGCGAGTTTCGGGGGGGGCGCGAGACCCTGGATCGAGTACATTAGATACAAGCTCGCGATCTGGAAACTCGAGCACGACATCCTGGAGAAGCTCGATGCAGACGGGCGGGCGGATTGGGTTCGCGAACCGGTACTGGTGGACGAACTCGAAGCGTTTATTGGGATGCTGAGGCACAAAGTGGGTGGCGGGGACTAACATGTCCACTCGTTTTATGAAGCAAAGGAAAACACTCATGATTACTGTAACTGTAATAGCCATCTGTGTTGGTTTAGTGCTCTATCTCTCGTTTTTAGGAGGCGTTGAATTTGTCGGAGATATAATTTTGGAGGGTCACGCTGACGGCCACATTATTGACAAAAACACCGGGGTTGAGGATAATTTTAGGAACGGGAAGGCAGATATCACGATTACTGTAGTGAGCGCGAAGTTCCATGACGTGTTGGAGCCACATGAGCCAACAGAAATAACAATTTGGGGGCATGAAAAAGAATGGTCGGTCCCGACCGTAAATCTCAAAGACAACTCTGGGAAGACTGAAAACAACTACGGTGAGAACATAGAGTGCGATGGCGTGGTGGCGGGGCCCGACAATAGCAACGATAACCTCTATGTCAAGATATCGGTCCCCACAACCCCTGACGGGGATATCATTAAGGGGATGAGCATTAAAATCGAGATGTGGCCAACCGACGATGCCGTGGATGATGTCGATGGCACGATTTCCCCCGCCAATTTCGACAACCTGAGCACATACGACTGGTGGGACGTGCATGATACCATTGACATTACTGTGTACGGGTGGAGAAGTTCTCTGACGTTGACTTGGTACGATGGCGCGCGCCTTGAAGGGATGGGAATAGATGAGTAATCGGGGACAACATCGATGTTGATACTGGCCTGCCTGCTTGGGTGGTGCCGTCGATGATTCTAGAAACCTGAAAGGCAGCTGTCGGCAATCTGCCGGACGATGTCTTCGTCCGCTAACCAATCCGGCAGAGGAATGTCTTAAAGAACAAGTTCGAGGAGATTTCCAACGGCGAAGAGGATGATGGACAGACGTCTCGCGCGCGGAGTCATTGACGGCCTAAGTGAGAACTTAGAGCCAAATCCACCACCCGAGAGGGACCCATTTATGGTCCTAGTGGGGACGGTGCTCTCCCAGAACACGAACTGGCGCAACACGAGGAGAGCCTTCGACAATTTCGCTCCCAAGTTCCAAAATCCGGCACAACTCGCGGAGGCCCATCTTAGGGAGATTGAGAAGCTCATCAGGCCTGCGGGACTTTACAAGGCGAAGGCCAGGAACTTGAGGGAGATGGCGCGCATTATCCAAGAGAAATACGGCGGGGACCTCGGCAGGATTTTGGAGAAGCCCCCCGATGAGGCCCGCCGTGAACTCTTGGAGTTCCCGGGAGTTGGGTACAAGACCGCCGACTGCGTGCTCCTCTTCGCGGGCGGGCGCGATGTCTTGCCGGTCGATGTCCACGTGGCGCGGACGGCGAAGAGGCTGGGATTCGCATCGCTCAAGGACAGCCCAGAGCGCGTGAGGGAGAAGCTCGAGCCCCTGGTGCCGAAGGGCCGGAGGGGCGAGGCGCATCTGTTGCTGATCGAGCTGGGCAGGCAATACTGCAGGGCCAGCAAGCCCCTCTGCAGTAAATGTCCGGTTAACGACTTGTGTCCCAAGGTCGGGTTGGACTAGCGATAGTGGGCGTCGAGAAGCTCACAGATGGTCTTGGCGAGAGCGTGGTAACACATGTCCACGTCGGCCTTCTCCGTGACCACGTTCAGAACGTAGTCGTAGCATGTGCAGTAGGTGCGGACGATCTCATACTCCCCCTCCTTCCCCTGAACGAACCACTGGCCCTCCTTCTTCCGCGCGCCGCCGCTCTTGACGACTTCCAGCGCGCGCTCACCTCGGGAGCCGTAGGTGTCGACAACCGCTCGCTCCAGCTCCTCGTTCAGCTCGTTCGCCGCCCTCAGCCGCTTGAAGAGCTCGGCCTTTTTGCGCAGGAACTCGCGAGAGACCACCCACTCACCGCCACCCTCTATTTGGGCGAGGGGGATACATAAATGGAGAAAATGTTGCGGGATCGGACGAAGGCCCTGCTCAGGGGGCACGGGATAAGGCTCAGCAAGCGCAGGGGCCAACCTCACATGGTCGATGCCGGCCTACTAGAACGGATGGTCGGCTACGCTGAGTTGTCGCCGAACGACACGGTCCTCGAGATCGGCGCCGGCACCGGAAACCTAACGGAGCTGCTGGCTCGCGAGGCTGGCAAGGTCGTCGCGATAGAGAGCGACGCGCGCCTCGTTCGAGTCCTTCGGGAGCGGCTGGGCGAGCTCTCGAACGTCGAAATTTTGCACGGCGACGCTTTGAAGTTGGAGTTCCCGAAGTTTGACAAGGTCGTCGCTAACCTGCCATATGTAATATCTTCGGAGATCACGTTCAGGCTCCTCGAGCACGACTTTGAACTCGCGGTGCTGATGTATCAGAAGGAATTTGCCCAGCGTCTGGTCGCTTCGCCCGGGACTAAGGACTACTGCCGCCTCACGGTAAACGCGTACTACCGCGCGGAGGTGGAGATTCTGGAGGAGGTCCCGCCCGAGGCCTTCGTGCCGCGTCCGAAAGTCGCATCGGCGGTGGCCAGACTTCGCCCGCGTGAGCCACCTTTCGAGGTCAAGGACGAACGCAAGTTTTTCAACGTCGTTCGGGCGCTGTTTCAGCATCGGCGTCAGCGGGTGCGAAACGCTCTCTACCACTCGTTCGGCGAGGTTTTTCCGGGCGCCGAGCTCCTAAAGACGGAGCGCCGAGTCGTGATTGATCAAAACCTTCCAAGGGAACTCGCCGAGGCGCGTGTGGTAGACCTGCCCCCCAAAAAATTTGGCGCCATAGCCGATCGCCTGGTCAGTAAAATACCGTGAGATAGTAGCAGGTCAGGTAAATCCCGACTAAAATCAGAATCAGCGCTCCGACTCGCTCGACGTACGGCATCGCCCGTTTTATCTCGATCATCGCGGCCTCCTTCGCGCACGCGACTAGCACGGTCACCCCAATCAGCAACACGCTTAGGCCGATAACGTAGGCCAGAAAAACTGCCAGCCCCCCAATGAACCCGCCTGTGGAGAGGGCGCTAAGTATCACTCCAATGAAAATCGGGGCGACGCATCCAGCACTCGCCAGGGCGTAAAGCGCACCAAAGCCAAACAGGCTCAGGTGCCCTCGCTTCATTCTCGCCCCGATCTTGGGATGAAAGCGTGGCACCGTGCCCAGGAGCGTCAGCACCCCGAGAAGAATCAGCCCCACTCCCACGACCAGCTCCATGGCGGGAATGTAAGGCGTGATGGCCCTTCCGAGCGCCGCGACCCCGATGCCTATGAGGCCCAAAACTGCGATGGCGCCGGCCGCACAAACCAATCCCCCGAGTAGCCCTTTTCTCAGCGCAGAAGTGACTCCGAGGGTTTTTCCGGGGGCCTCCTCCAATCCCAGATAATACGAGATGTAGGCGGGAAGCAAGGGGAAAGCACAGGGGGAGAGGAAGGCTAGCATCCCAGCAGAAAATGCGAACGTGATGCTTGCCCAGTCCATAGATAGGCCCTACAATAGCCCTTCTATCTCACCAATTAATACGGATGAGGACGTGACGCCCGTATGGGTGAATTGGGTGACCCCATTTTTATCGACAATTACCAAGTAGGGGATAGCAATAACACCATATTCTGTGGCGAGGCTGGCTGTATCGAGAGCGAACCTCCAAGTGGCGCCCTGTTGCTCCTTGAAAGTTGCCAGTGTCTGGTTCGTGTCAACACCCCATACGCTTATCGAAAGGATGGCCACGTTGGCGCCATAGTTTTGTTGAACATCTTTCAAATATGAGATTTCGTATATGCAAGGAACACACGAGGAGTTCATGAAATCGAGAACCACCACCTTCCCGCCGAAGTCGGACAGGCTGAACGTGTTGCCGTCAGTGTCGGTTAATGTGAATTCTTGGGTATTTTCGTCGAAGCCAGGAGCGTTTTCGCCAGGGGATACGCCCCCTCCCTTGAGGTATAGGACAGCGGCGGCCATGCCCCCGGCCAAGGCGAGGACTATCAAAATCAAAGGGACCGTTTGCTTCATCCGGCTCGCCTAGTCTACCAAATCTTCGGGTCTAGGCGGTTGCGGTTTGAGCCCCTTGCGCTCACGCGTCTGCTTGATGGCATCCTTAGCCAACCCTTCCGGCATCGGCTCGAACCGATCGAACTCGGTGGCCCAAAGGGCGCGCCCCTCGGTATCCGAGCGCATGTCGGCGGCGAGCCCGAACGAGCCCGACACTGGGATCGAGGCGTTCATGATGGCGAGTTCCTCCTCGGACTCCATCGCCCCGACCTGACCCCGGCGACTCTGGACCACGCGTGTGGCGCCTCCCAGGAATTCCTGAGGGACCCGCACTTGGAGCTTCAGTAACGGCTCCAGGACGACCGGGTTCGCCATCAGCATCGCGGCGTGGATTGCCCTCCGCACTGCCGGAACTATCTGGGCCGGCCCACGGTGAACAGCATCCTCGTGCAGTGTTGCGTCGGTTATCAGCACCTTGATCCCCCGGCACGGCTCCCGCATAAGCGGCCCCTCCTTCGCGGCCATTCTGAAGGCATCAATGGCGTAGTCCTCGATCTCGCGCATGTACTGCACGCCCTTCGAAGCGTCAACTAATATGTTGGCCCCTTCAATCCCCATGACGTTCTTGGCCGCGCGGGTTTCCCACCCCAGCTCACGGAGCACGCCAGCGCGTTCCTTCTTATCCTGCTTATCGTGGGCCTTGCCCTCATCGATTGCCTTGACCACCTCGGGCTCGAGTGGTTCGACAGAGATCTTGAACCGGTTGTGCTTGTTGGGTGACTTTCCCTCGATGGGCCCTGCTCTGCCCTTGACTCCCTCGCGGTAGACGACGATGGGCTCGGATGCCTTTACCTCCAAGCCAGCCTCTCCGAGTCGGTGCTGGACTATCTCTAGGTGAAGTTCGCCCATTCCGGAGACGAGGTACTCGCCAGTCTCCTCATCGATCTTTACGCGGACGTTCGGGTCCTCCCGCGAGATTCGTTTGAGTTCGCTTATCAGGCGGGGTAAATCCTTGTAGTCCTTCGGCTCCACCGCCACAGTGACGACGGGCTCGCTCACGTAGTGCAGCTCCTCGAACCCCTTCTCCTCGATGCCGGGCTCGACGATGGTCTCGCCAACCATCGCCTCCTTCATCCCGATAATCGCCGCGATGTTTCCGGCCGGGGCCTTGTCGACGGTGACGCGGTCGGGTCCCATGTAGATGCCGACCTGTTGGATTCGGGCGTCCTTTTTTGCCCCGATTAAGCGGACCATCTTTCCCTTCTCAAGCGTGCCCGAGAATATGCGCCCGGTAGAAACCACCCCCGCCTGCTCGTCCACGATTATATCAGTCACCATCATGCAGATGGGGCCTTCGGGGTCGCAGGAGATCATACTTTTTCCGAGGGTACTCGAGGGATCGCCCCTCCAGATCTGGGGCACTCGCTCTGCTTGAGCG
>CAZKSL010000033.1:0-8521 GCA_964555495.1 Hadarchaeota archaeon (SeqCode) | reverse complement strand
GCAGGGGATGGATCGCCAGAAGGCTCACGAGGTCTTGCGTGAGTGCAGCTCGCGGGCCATCCGGGAGCAGAGCTCTCTCGCGAGTGCTATGCGGAAGGACGGCAGGGTGAGGAAGTACCTCAAGGACAAGGAAATCACCAGACTTTTGGACCCCGAGAGGTATCTGGGGAGCGCGGGCCGGATCGTGAAGCAGGTGGTTGAAGATCTGCGCGAGGCTCACAAGAAGTAAGCCGCCGTAGTCATCGCGAGTCCAGCGAAGATTGGGATTGAGAGGTTATCATTCATCGGCAGGAGTTCTACGCATGCAGCGGTCATCGCCCCCACCAAGGCCACCCCGGGAGCCACGACTAGAAGGGCTCCTAAGAACGCGACGAAAAATAGGGCCATGGTCCCCTTGAGAGTCCGCCCCCTCGTCAGCCTTGTCTTTCCCCACTTGGCCCCGACGAGAGCTGCGGCTCCATCGCCGAGAATTAGGATCAGGACGGCTGCGATGGCGATGGTCTGGGAGTAAACCAAGAGGGCCACGAAGACTCCGGCCGCGAAGTACACATGGGCGCCGAATCCCCGACGTTCGTCTGCCCTCAGGGTCGGCTGTATAAAATCGTTAAGTCCTTTCGACAGGAATCCTCGCCTCCAGCGGTAGAGTTCGAACGCCGCAAAGCCCAGCAGGAAGCTGCCGATCACCAGGAGCGTGAACTGCTTGTCGGTGAGCCAGTAGAGGGCGGGCACCCCGAGGCCGATGAGGTGGATAGTCTTCCTCCGGAGTTCGAGCTTGACCGATGTCATGCTATCGACTAACCTTTGCCCCGCCCGATTAATAAACCGAGTTCGGCCGCTTCGATTTAAATAGGGTTCGGGCAAATGAGGGGTGGTGGCTATGGCGAGCCGCGCGGCATCTAAGAGGAAGAGGAAAAAAATCAAGCGATGGGGCCTAGTCACAGTCTTTTTGGCCATCTTAGTTTTCATTGGGCTGATATGGGGCAGGATGGGCGGCGGGGACCGGCTGCTGGCGGTCATCGCGGCAATCGCTGCCGGGTTGCTGATAGCTAGCGAGCTCGGGAAGCGAGAGGGACGATCAAAGCGATAAAATTCTTCAAAATGTGCAGTGGAGTTGGGCGGCTCAATCTCGCCTTGCGCTTATTATCTCCTCGTGGGCCCGTCTTACGTTCAAGGCCTGAGCAACGAGCACGACGCCTAGCACAACATCTTTCTTTTTTGGAGTCTTGAGCGAGAAGTCCATGGCAAACTCCAGCGCACGGTCTATCTCCCTATTGAAACGAGCAGTCTCAGGGGCAGAAGGCGCGGGCCCACCCTTCTTCAGCGCTTTTACCTCGGACAAGGCGTTCTCGAGGTTCTCAAGCGCTTTCGCTAGCAGGGGTCTATTGACTGGGTCGTCAGCTCGGACTGGCTTCATGGTCCCGGCGTGCGCACACTTCCCGCATTCCCCGGACGCGCACTCGACCGCTGGGCGCCCGCAGCGTTCACAGAGGATGCTTCCCAAAATGAGTCTTACCACTGAGTCTATTGTCCTAGACGCGTCGGACTGGTCCAGCGCGAATCTCATATCGATTTTCCCACGCTTGAACAAGTAGACCCGCCTAGCCTTCCAAGTGAAACGCCCCACGCCCAACTTTGAGCTACACTTTACCTCGGCGAACCTGCTCCTGTATGCTTCGAGGAGTTCGCATAGTATCTTGGGGTCGAGGAGAGGCTTGCCGGGTTCCGGCTGAAGATTCACCTCAGCCATGACCTTACCCTTTTCCGAGGCGCAAGGCCGGACCCGAACGATCTTCTCCTCTTTGGCTCTAGGTAACTCCCCTAGCTCGATGCCTCTGGCTAAGATACAATCGTCTTCAAATTTTGGCGCGGTGATTGAGTCGGCGGGAGTACGCGGTTTGCCCATGAATAACACCTAGCCCGATGGTAGGACTCCCCAACTCTAAGACTCCCTGGCCGTGCCCTCCCGCTTGCCCTTGTACTCCTCGATCGCCTTGTGCAGCGCCTTCTGGAGGGCCTTTGATGCCAGGACGGCGCAGTGCATCTTCACGGGTGGAAGTCCCCCGAGTTCCTCAGCAACGTCTTTAATCGAGATTTGCTTCGCCTCCTCCAGTGTTTTACCCTTTGCCATCTCGGTTATCACTGAACCCGTGGCGATGTTGGCGGCACAGCCGAAGGACAGGAACTTTATGTCCTTGATCACGTTGTCTTCTATCTTCAGTGACATCTGGAGCACATCGCCGCAAGTTGGGTCCCCCTCTTGGACCACGACATCAGGATCCTTGAGCTCCCCCACATTCCTCGGATTCTTGAATAGCTCGATAACCTTCTCGTTGTATTTCAGGAATCCTCTCTCGGTGTACTTAGCTGGCACGGGATCACCTCAGGACTCCCCGGGCTTCATGGGGCTTATCTTGCGAAGGTTCTCGATCACCTCTGGCAGGGCTTCGAGCGTGTAGTCGATCTCTTCCTTCGTATTGAGTTTGCTCAGAGTGAATCTTATCGCTCCGTGAGCCACCACTGGGTCGACGCCGATTGCTGTCAGAACATGAGATGGCTCGAGTTTCCTAGTGGCGCAGGCCGATCCAGTCGCGACCGAGATGCCGCGGAAGTCTAGCTGCATCATCACAGACTCACCCTCCACATACTTGAAGGAATAGTTTACGTTCGCCGGGCTGCGCTTGTCACCTCGCGGTCCGTGAAGCACGACGTGTTTGATGTCGTCTTCAATCCCGCTCATGAGCTTGTCTCTCAGTCCCCGCATGTGTTTCACGTCAGCGTCGAAGTTCTCAAACGCCAGTTCAGCGGCCTTTGCGAATCCAACTAGGCCTGGGACGTTTTCAGTCCCCGGGCGAAGCTTCGAGAGCGAGAGGTAGCCATAGTTCACCGGCTCGATCTTCGTGCCCTTTCTGATGTAAAGGGCACCGACGCCTTTGGGCCCGTGAACCTTGTGTGAACTGATGCTCAGCAGGTCGACGTTGGCCCCCCCGACGTCGATGGGCACCCGGGCGTAAGAGGCGGCCGCATCGGTGTGAAAGTAAATCTTGTGTTTTTGTTCCTTTAGGAGAGCGCCAATTTCCTTGAGAGGCTCGATGGTTCCTATCTCGTCGCTCACGTGCATGATGCTGACCAGGGTGGTTTCTTCATCTATCAAGCTCTCTAGCTTTTCTAAGTCGATGAATCCCTCTTGATCGACATCTAGGTAATCTACCTTGAAGCCCTGTTTCTCCAACTCCTCCGTGACACGCAGGACGGATGGGTTCTCGATCTTAGATACGATCAGATGTTTTCCTCGGTCTTTATTCGCGTAGGCAACCCCCCGAACTGCGAGGTCGTTGGCATCGGTCGCTCCAGAGGTGAAGGTGAGTTCGTCGGCACTCGCCCCGATCGTGTTCGCGATCAACTCGCTGGCTTCCTCGACTGCTTCGTTGGCTTCGCGTCCGAGCGAATAGATGAAGAGCGGGTGTCCGTACTTTTCCGAGAAATAGGGAAGCATGGCGTCGACTACTTCCTTGAGCACTGGCGTGGTGTTTCCGTTGTCTAGATAGGCTTGCATTTGGGCCACTTCTATAACACTGTTATATTATCAACAAGAGAAAGTGTTTACTAAGACTTAATAAACCTTTTACTGAGGTCCGGGCCGCATGACTGAAGTCATAGCCACCAAGGATTTAGTCAAGCGCTACGGGAGAGTGCTCGCGCTTCGCTCGTTAAACTTAAAGATCAACTCCGGAGATTGCCTTGGACTCCTCGGCCCGAACGGCGCCGGGAAGTCAACGCTTGTCAAAATTCTGTGCGGCCTCGCTCGCCCGACACGTGGACGCGCATACGTGAATGGGGCCGAGCCGTATCGAGACAGGAAGGCCGCTCTCTGGAAAGTCGGATGTATCGTAGAGGAGCCCACCTACTACTCAAATTTTGACCCAGTCACCCTACTCCGGTATCACGGTAAGATTCGGGGGATGGATGGCCGAGCCCTCGAAAAACGGATTAGAGAAGTTCTCGAGCTCCTTGGACTCTCGGGACGGGCGAGAGATAAAGTCCACAAGTTCTCAAGGGGGATGAGACAGAGGTTGTCCATAGCCCAAGCACTCCTGCATAACCCTGATATTTTAATCATGGACGAACCTGGACTTGGACTTGATCCCCAAGGTACCCATGATGTACGGCAACTCATCGCCGACCTCTCGAACGATGGTAAAACTATCTTTTTGGCGTCACACAGGCTTTACGAGGTCCAAGAGATGTGCGAGGAGGTAGTCATCATAGATCACGGGCAACTGTTGGCTCGTGACAAGGTGAAAAATCTAGAAAAAATTCTCGGCACCCCAGCACTTGAGGTGGAGCTCCTCGCTAAACCTGAGCCCGCGCAGGTTAGGATGATAGGGGAGTTAAAGCCAGTCAAATCTGTCACTGCGGATGGCAGGAATTTGAGAATAAAGTTAGAGGAGACTCAGGCCGCCCGCGCTGATGTGTTAGAGTTTCTGGTGAAGAAACTTGGGCTAAGGGTGATATCCTACAGGACTCCCGAGACGTCCCTAGAGGACATTTACCTGCGGCTAGTGGGTGGGAGATCATGAGTGCTAGCAAGCTTAGCAGCCCAAAACAGGCGCTAATCGTCGCAAAATTTGAGCTGTTAAAACATTTGACGAGCAAACGCTTTCTCGCGACCGTCATCCTATTGCCCCCAATCACGATTTTGTTGTACTTATCAGTTTTTGATCCGGGGATCACGGTTCTGGAATTTGCGGAGGATTATCTACTCCCCGCCTCCCAGATAGTCATAGTTCTGGGACTTTTCTTCGGCGTTGACGCCATCTCCTCGGAGTTCGAGGAGAGGACCGGTTATGTCACTCTCTCAAATCCAATTGGGCGTGGATGGATGACCGCCGGAAAATTTCTCGCGGGGGCCGTGATAGTTTCCATACTAGTGGGCATAGTTTTCCTAGCAGGCATCGTGTACATGATGTGGAATTACGGGGCGATCGCGGTGGGTTTTGCCCCTGCTTTCCTATATGCCCTGCTCCTCGGTTGCGCTGCGCTGGGAACCTCACTCTTCCTCAGTGCAGCCCTGCCGGGGAATATAACCCCGTGGGTTTTCGGTTATTTCTTATTCCTTTTCATCATGCCTGTCATTGAGGTTTATCTCCGATTGGGGACGCATATTGAGCCGTTGTTTCTGTTGACTTTTACCGGTAGAGCTCTCCCGGCATTTATCCAATACCCGCAGAGGGTTTACCACGGGACGGGAGGGCCCATTTACAATTACCCAGACTTCGCAGTAGGCGTGATTGTGATGATGGTTTACCTCCTCATTGGCCTCGCGCTAGCGATTTACTTCTTTAAGCGCAGGGAGATGCGTTAGGGCCTCCAAAACCACAATCTAATCGTGAAATAGCGGCAATTCTTAAGAGCCGGAGACTCCAGAGTCAAACGGATGCGATGTCGGAGAAGATTTTCCAAAAGATCAATGAGCTAATCGAGAGGGGCGAGACCTTCGCGGTCGCCACCATAGTACGGACCGAGGGATCTACTCCCAGAAGCTCCGGGGCGAAGATGATTGTCTTCGGGGACGGAAGCACCTTCGGCAGTATGGGGGGCGACCGCGCTGAGGCAGGAGTCGTAGCTGAGGCGCTGGAAGCGCTCAAGGAAGGAAAGCCCCGAGTCGTGAGCATGTCCTTGGAGGAAGAGGAGAATGGGGGCGTGGGCATGAGGTGCGGGGGAGAAATAGATGTCTCAATCGAAATCGTGCAGCCCACTCCTAAGCTCGTGGTAATCGGCAGCGGCCCCGTGGGAGCCCAAGTTGCGAGGCTGGGCCAGGAGATGGGCTTTTCGGTCATCGCAGTCGATCCATTCGCGAAGGAAGGGGATTTCTCGAACGGAGTCAAAGTAGTGTCGGAGCCGGTGGAACGTGGCATATCAAGGGTTGACATTACACCACAGACTTTCATAGTAATCGCCACGAGGCACAAGTACGACGAGCCAGCGCTGAAGGCTGTCCTCGACTCACCGGCGGTCTACATCGGGATGGTCGGGAGCAGGAACCGGGTGGATGCTATATTCAAACAACTCTCGAATGAAGGTGTCTCGCGGGAGAAACTCCAGCGGGTGAACGCGCCGGTGGGGCTCGACATCGGGGCTGAGACGCCTGAAGAGATTGCCGTGAGCATAATTGCCGAGATAATAAAGGAGCGTAGGGGGCCCGAGGCATCCGGGGGAAGCCTTAAAATTTCTCCTTAATCGCCCGAAGGCTTTCTGGCGTATCAAGATCCACCACTGCCCACTCATCCGCGTCCACCAAATGGTGATTGTCGCCGTGGCGATGGATGACATCGCGAATCATCTCCTGCTTTCGAAGCGACAAAATCTCGTCGAACAGGGCTCGGTCGAACAAAACCGGATGCCCCTTCTTTCCCTTGTATACTGGGCTAACAATTTTCGCTCCGGTCTTCCAAGCATCGATTGCTTTAACCAGAAAATCTCGGGCCACAAATGGTTGATCTCCTAAAGCTAGGAATACTGCCTTACATTCTCTGAGTTCCTCTAGACCCCTCTTGAACGACGACACCATCCCCTCAGGATAGTTCTCGTTCACGACCCATCGCGCGCCAAGTTCATCTAGAATTGGCGTTACATCCTCCGGCGCGTGGCCCAAGACGACCACGAGTTCGTCGACGATTCCTTTGAAAGAATTGACTACTCGCTCGATTACTCGCTCCCCCTTTATTTGGAGGAGGAGCTTGGGCTCGCCCATCCGCTTGGATTCTCCGGCAGCTAGGACCACAGCTCCTATCATGCAGTTACCCCTGGAGGAGTCCGTCTACCCCAAGTTCGGCGATTGATTCCTTGGTCATCTTTTCTCCGGCTAGGACCCTTGGAAGGATACGGTCGAGGCTCGTTCGTTTATCCGGAATCACGCAGGCTGGAACCCCTATGATCGGAGTCTCGCCGAGGTATGCGAGCATAATCATCGCGCCCGGGAAGGTGGGAGCTCCACGGGAGACTATCTCGGCCCCCGTGTCTCTTATTGCGGCGGGCGTCACGTCCCCCGCATCCACGGCCATCCCACCGGTTACTAGAATGAGTTCGTGTCCATTCCGCTTGAACTCGAGAATTTTATCCTTGATTTCCCTCTCGTCGTCCGGGAGCACCGCTGACTCTTGAATGGTCAGGCCGTACTCTCCAAGTTTTTTACTCAGGGCAGGCAAGAAGGCATCCTCAGTTCGCCTCTCGTAGACCTCGGTCCCCGTCACCGCAACTGCGACCTTTTTGATATGGGGCGTGATCACCCTGAGGACCGGCTCGTTCTCCGTTAAGATTTCCTCGACGTGCTTCATTTGCCCTTCATCTACCACTAGTGGGACTATCTTGACAACGCCCACAATTTGCCGCTTTCTCACGCCGAGCTCATCCGCTCGCGTGACAAAGATAAAATCGTCAACAGGGTTGACCTGCCTAACTACATCTAATTTTACTCTCAGGAGGCCGGGAGCTTCGGCTAACATGGCCACCCTCCCCTTATCCGGTTTTGAATAGGAGAGATTTTCCCCAGCCAAAGCGCGCGCCATTCGCGAGGCCGCATCATCTTCGTGAACTTCCCCCTCCGCTTCCTCAGCGATGTAGACGGAATAATTCCCAGCGTCCTTCAGCTTTTCTACATCCCCAGCCTGAACCACGTGCCCACGCTTGAATAGGACTGTTTTGACCCCAGGCCCGTATCGAATGATATCATGGGCCAAGGGCTTCCCAACCGAGTCCTCAACATTTACCTGTTTCACTCGAGGTCCCAAGAGAAGAAAAATGAGTAAAAACATAAGCTTTTGGTTGTGATGCCCCAAAATTGGCGCGGAGGAGGCTCATGATAAGAGTAAGGATTGCCGCGAGCAAGCAGTGGAAGGAGGTAGAATACCAGGAGGGAATGAAGGTACGAGATGTTATAGAGAGATTTAGATATCACCCCGCTTCCACCATCATCAGCCTAAATGGGGTGCCAGCTGAGGAAAGTAAAGAATTGAAAGATGGGGACGAACTAGTTCTCGTTCCAGTGGTCGGCGGGGGTTAGGGGAGCCCCGCTCGATAAACTTTTTAGTTTCAGACACCTGAGGAGGGCCGGAGGGTGTAGGTGAAAAAGCGTTCATATGTTGGGAAAGAGACCGATCGGATAGATGCTTTTGAGAAAGTGACTGGCACGGCCACGTATACCGCTGACATTAGGCTCCAAGGAATGCTCTACACTAAATTACTGAAGAGTCCCCACGCCCACGCCAGCATAGTCAAAATAGACACATCTGAGGCCGAGAAGCTTCCCGGTGTTCGGGCCGTTCTGACGGGGGAGGATATTCCCTATCAGTTCGGGATTTACATGACTGACAAGTACATGCTCGCTCGCGACAAGGTTCGGCACGTCGGCGAGCCGGTGGTTGCAGTAGCAGCGGATACTGAGGAGATAGCCGAACAAGCGGTCGAGTTGATCAAGGTTGAGTATGAGGAACTTCCTGCGGTCTTCGACCCTCGCGAAACGATA
>CAZKSL010000032.1:0-8541 GCA_964555495.1 Hadarchaeota archaeon (SeqCode) | reverse complement strand
TATCCGGTGTTGCTCGCCTGCGTAGCCATAGGCATTGGGGCCGGATTTCTCCTGCAGTCCAATCTCGAGAAACTAAGTCTGATAGTTTTGATGATGATTCCCCCCATAAATGGCTTGGGCGGAAACGTCGGCAGCATTCTCGGAGCTAGGTTGACATCTGCGCTCCACATGGGAACGATTGAGCCTAGGATAAGAGGGCAGCGGATGCTCCGAACGAACGTTACGGCTTCTTGGGGCATGAGTCTGGTGACCTTTGCGTTTGCTGGGGTGATCTTTTTCTTGACCGCTTACTTAATCGGCACATCGATGTTGGGGTCCCTCAGGCTCGCGGTGGCATTTTTCGTTGCAGGCGCGATACTGACGGCAGTGATAATTTTCACGACAATCACCGCTGCGTTTATTTCCTTCACCCGGGGCCTGGACCCTGATAATATCGTGATCCCTGTCGTCACCTCAATTGTCGACGTGCTAGGCGTAGTATGTTTAATATTCGCAATCCAAGTACTAGGTGTGTCATAAGATGGCAAAAATCGAGTACAAGCCCAGGAGCGTCCGGGAACTCCTGACTGAGATGAAAGACATCTCGGATGCGATGATTGATCTTGCGTATGCAGCGCTTCTTTACCGAGACAGAGGCATGGCGGGACAGGTGCGCAAGCTGGAGGCCAAGATGGACGAGCTGATGTACCACATCAGGATACTCGCCGCGGTATCCGCGCGCAGTCCTGACGATGCCGAGCAGGTGACGGGCATCCTCCAGGTCGCTGGTGGGGCAGAAGGCATATCTAATGCTACCGGGGACCTCGCTGATCTAGTTTTGAGAGGTATCGATATTCATCCCGCAGTTCGGGCGGCTCTGAAGAAAGCAGATGAAAAAGTGGCCAAAGTGAAAGTTACCAAGCGCTCACCCATAGCCGGGAAGAGATTCCGCACCCTCAGGTTGCCGTCGAGCGTCGGTGTGTGGGTTATCGCGATAAAGCGCGGCAAGTCTTGGATAACCATGCCAACACGAAACACGAAAGTGGAGCCTCGAGACACGCTCATCGCTCGCGGCCCAGAAGACGGTATAAGTTCTCTCTGTAAGATGGCGGGAGCACCAGAGATATCATGGGGTGTCGGAAAGAAATTCCGCCGTCTCTGTGGCACCCTAGCCGAGATGCGAGATGCGGCGTGCATGATGGCTGACTTGGCGTATTCTTCACTACTCTTCAGATCGATGGAGGTTGCGGAGGAGGTTAGGGAGGTTGAGGAGAAGTTTGACAAGCTCAACTATAAGGTCTGGCTGGCCGCCCTCAGGGCAGCGCGTCGGGAGAGCGATTTGGAGAGGCTCAACAGCGTCCTACAAGTCGTGAAGTGTATGGAAAGGATTACCGACGCCGCCGACTCGATTGCAGACATCGTCCTGCGAAAGGTCGAACTACACCCGGTATTTAGGCAGGCCCTGGAGGAGGCGGATGAGCGTATAACTAGGGTCAAGGTGGCGAAGCAGTCCTCGCTAGCCGGGCGGACCTTGGGGAAGCTCGACCTGTGGAGTGAGACGGGGGCCTATGTGCTGGCGATAAAGCGAGGGCGACGTTATCTATTCAATCCCGGCAAGGGGACCACCGTCCGGGCTGGCGACTTCTTGGTTATAAGGGGTTCGGACTTCGGCGTCCAGGAGTTGGGGAAGGTGGCAGCGGGCAAAGCTGAACTGCCGCTGGCCGAGAGTTAGGAGTCATTATTCACCGCTGAAGAGCCAACAGGGCCACGCGCTCCAAGATGATTTTTTGAACGTCTGTCACTTCTCGCTCTCGTTTCGAGATGGAGAATGTTTTGACCAAGCTGGGGATTTTCTCGGGCTTCATCTCCACCGCCGCGTCGTCTCGTTCGATTCCCAAGTATTCCAGGATTTCTTCTTGAGTTCTTCCAACTGTCTCTTCGTCCGCCCCAACCGTCAAGAGGGCTACGGTGTCCGTGTTCTCCCGGATCCCAACTCGCTCCAGCGCCTGCCCTATCTGACGCAGGCCGGCGGTCCAGCAGACGAGTTCGATGTTTAGGGAACTAGCCAGACGCTTTCCAGCGGCGCGAGAGGTTAGGGCCAGACGCACGGCATGCACTAGATGTTCCACGCCGGCTATCCGAGAGGCGTCGAAAACCTGACTCGTAGCCCCGGTCTTTTCGTCGATTTCCGCCAACTTCTTGAGGAGTCGATTAACGTTTTTTACTTTCACCCGCCCGCTCGCGACGCTCGCAAAACGCTCGCCGAAGGGCCCCTTCAGCTTAAACATGATATTGTCACCCACTCTACGATAGCCAAAAGTTACTCGGAAGTTTCTTTAAGGTTCCGCCTTGAAATATTCATGAGTAACATGCGTTCGACCGCTTATAAGCTCAAGATCGAGGACCTGGTCAAGGGGCAGTACATGCGCTCCGCGGAGGGCGAGCCGAGTCGATTGATTTCTCCGTGGGGACAGGAGATCTTGCGAGCGCACTTCATCGCCACGGTCGTCGACAAGTTCATCCGGGACGATAATAGCTACGCAGTGCTCCGCCTCGATGATGGCAGTGAGACCATCCGAGCAAAGGCGTGGCGTGAGGATGTGGGACACATGGCCGAGTTCGAGGTCGGTGATTTGGTCGAGGTTATCGGGAGGGTCCGCGAGTATGAAGGTGAGATTCATCTCGTCCCCGACGTCCTTAAACGTGTTGAAGACCCAAACTGGGAACTAGTCCGCGAGCTTGAGATTCTACACGCTCGAAAGAAACTTGTGGCTCAAGGGAAGCGACCAAAACCGGAGTTAGAGACAAGGCCTAAAGTGATGGAAGCTGAGCCCCCAGAGGGCGAGCCTGAGCAGGGCATGGGGGTCATAGAAAAATTGGAGGAGCCACCTCTGCCGGAGGTTGCGGACGATTTGAAGAAAAAGGCGCTGTTGGCAATAGAAAAGTTCGACGGTGAAGGGGGGACTAGTGTGACGGATCTCGCTGTAGAACTTGACATCTCCCAGAGTGAGGCGGAGGATGTGCTACGAGTGCTCATAAACGATGACCAGATATTTGAACCAAAGGCCGGAAAGTTCAAACGTCTGAGGTGAACGGGGTGTCGGAAGATTACGAAAAGTTGCTTGACCGAGCTTTGGAGCGGGTTCCCAAGGCAGCATCCAGGGAGGGCCGCTTCAAGATTCCTGAGCCGGACGTCGAGGTGGCTGGCAATCGCACGACGCTTCGAAATCTCAAGGAGATAGCGGATGCCTTGAACAGAGATCCAAATCACCTGATGAAGTATCTGTTGCGCGAAGTCGGCACAGCTGGCAACCTCGAAGGCACCAGGGGCGTTTTCCAGGGAAAATTTGGAGGCGGCACCTTGCAAGATCGGGTGAACCGTTACATCGAAGAGTTCGTGTTCTGCCCCGAATGTCGTAAGCCAGATACTAAGATAATAAAACGAGGACGGGTCTACATGCTGGAGTGCGAGGCGTGTGGCGCCCGGGCGTCTGTCAAGGGAGTATAAAATTGCCTCATCTGCGGATTGAGCGCGCGCAGGGCGAAATCTTGGTAGTTATCTGTGACGAGGACCTACTGGGCAAGAAGTTCGATGAGGGTGAGCTAACCCTCGAGGTCGAGCGGTCTTTCTACGAAGGCGAGGAGGTTAGCGTAGAGAGATGTCTCGACGCCCTGAAGGAGGCGACTATTGCGAACATGGTTGGTTCCATAATCCGGCACGCAATCGATGCGGGACTAGTGAAAGCCACGAACGTGATAAAAATCCAGGATGTCCCCCATGCGCAGATGGTGAGACTCTAGCTTTTACGGTTCGAGGTACAAAATGAAGCGTTTCTGTTACAGATGCGGCGCGCTCGAAGTAGAGAAGGGCCCGCTCGTCAATGGGTTGTGTCAGGAGTGTTTTGCTGCTGAGAACCCTCTCCTCCGCGTGCCGGGCGAGATCGGCGTGAAGGTCTGCGGGCGGTGCGGCGCTTACATGGTTGACCGTGAGTGGCAGGGGACGGGAGGTGACCTAAATGAAGCGGCCCTGAATGCTGCCAGGGAGGCGACGCTTTCTGAGCTGAAAGTTGCCCAGATTACTCCAACTGGGACTGACTACGTGCAGGCGGAGGAGGCAAAAGGCATAAAAATCGAGGTTAAGCCTAAACTCACTTCCTCTGGGGCTTCGGTAAAAGTCTCCGCAAGGGGGAAAATTAGGGTTGCCCAGGCTGAGCCCCAGACAGCGCTGGCCGAGGTCAAGATAAAAATGGAGCATACGACCTGTGACATCTGCAGTCGAATCAGCTCGGGATATTACGAGGCAATTCTCCAAGTTAGAGGCGGAGGCGAGCTGTCGCCGCGCGAACTATCACGGATTAAACAGAGGTTGGAGAGTCAAGCCCTGAGCGCGCACGAGCAAAATCGGGGTGAGTTTGTGGCTAAGATGGAGTCCAAGCACGAGGGGCTAGATCTTTACGTGAGTTCGGCCAAGCTAGCGAGGCAGTTGGCGGATACATTGAAATCCGAGTTCGGCGCCGAGGTTAAAGAATCAGCGAAGTTGGTCGGCCAAACCAAGAGTGGGAAGCGTAAGTTCAGGATTTCTGTGCTCGCTAGGCTACCGACGCCCAAAAAGTAGAATAGATTATTGAGCATTTATAAAAAAGAACGACAAACAGTCATAGGTCGGTGACAAAAATGCCCAAGATGTCCGGCGCCAAGGCGCTCATTGAGGCCCTGAAGGCTGAGAAAGTAAAGCATATTTTTGGCATTCCGGGCGGGGCGATGATTCCGGTTTACGATGTTCTCTACGATGAAAAGAAAATTCGCCACATACTAGTCAGACACGAGCAGGCGGCGGCGCATGCTGCCGATGGTTACGCCCGCGCCTCCGGCAAGCCCGGGGTCTGCATGGCAACCTCTGGTCCCGGGGCAACGAACCTCACCACGGGCATTCTCAACGCTTACATGGATAGTTCCCCGGTCGTCGCAATTAGCGGGCAGGTCCCGAAATCACTGCTTGGCACCGATGCATTCCAAGAGGCCGACATGGTGAGCGTGATGTTGCCAGTCGCCAAACACAACTTCATGGTTCGGAGCGCTGCCGAAGTTCCCCAAATGGTCAGGCTGGCGTTTAAGATCGCGACTACTGGCAGACAGGGGCCGGTGCACATAGACCTCCCGAAAGATGTGCAGGTGGAGGAAAGCAATGCCAAGATACCCTCCAAAGTGAAATACCTCAAAAAAGTGAAAACCAAGCCGAGAACCGATGAAGTTCGGCGCGCAGTCAAGCTCCTGACTCAGGCAAATCGCCCTTTGATCTTGGCTGGCGGAGGGGTGATTTCAGCTAACGCTTCGGCCGAACTAGTAAAACTGGCGGAGCTCTTGCAGGCGCCGGTTGTAACGACTATGATGGGCAAGGGCGTTATCCCAGAGGATCACCCACTAGCGCTCGGAATGTTGGGGATGCACGGGAGGATAGCGGCAAATATTGCAGTGACCGAGTGCGACGTGTTGCTAGGCATCGGGCAACGTTTTGATGATCGCGCCACGTCAGATGTCCGATACTTCGCGCCGAAAGCCAAGATTATTCACGTCGATATCGATCAGGTAGAGTTCGGAAAGAATGTTCGCGTTGATGTCCCAGTTGCCGCAGACGCAAAGGAAGCTCTAAAAGCCCTGACTAAAGGGCTCCGTGACAAGGCAAAGCGCGGGAAGGGGGGGCAGTGGCTTAAACGTGTTAAAAAGATGCGAAAGGACTTTGCCCCGCGAATGGACTATGATGAAACACCCATTAAGCCCCAGCGCGTTATCAAGGAACTCATGGGCGTGTTGGACGGCAATGCCATAATCACGGCCGAGGTGGGGCAGTGTGAGATGTGGGCGGCCCACTATTGCACGATTAAGAAACCTCGCCATTTCATCGCTTCGGGCGGCCTGGGCACGATGGGGTTCGGTTTTCCGGCAGCGATAGGGGCGAAAGTGGCACGACCGAAGTGCGATGTCGTGGATGTCGCTGGCGACGGAAGCTTTCTCATGAACTCTCAGGAACTCGCCACAGCTGTGGACAATGACATCCCAGTTGTCGTGTGCATCTTGGATAACCGCTTCCTGGGGATGGTAAAGCAGTGGCAGGACATGTTTTACGGGAAGCGTCGCTCGGCTGTCGATTTGGGGGAAACTCCTGATTTTGCCAAGCTCGCGGAGGCTTACGGGGCGTGGGGTGGCACGGCTGCGCGCCCGAGTGAAATTGCCCCTAAGCTAAAGGAGGCCTTGAAGAGCGGCAAGCCAGCGGTTCTCGATGTAGTGATTGATCCGGATGAGCACGTGTTGCCGATGGTGCCTGCTGGTGGAAGGATTGACAAGATGTTGACGTAGGTGATAATGATGGCAACCCACATCTTCTCGGTTTTGTGTGAGAATGAACCTGGCTTGATGATGCGCATATCGCGCGCCTTCATGCGCCGTCAAGTAAATATGGATTCAATCACCGTTGGCATCGAACCATCGGGCTTGGCGAGAATAATTCTGATGTTCAGGGCCGACGAGCGAATGGCAGACTTCCTCCGTCGTGTTCTCCTCCGCCTAACGCAGGTCATCGATGTGGATCCACTGGCGGAGGAGACGAGCGTTGTGAGAGAAATAGCTTTGCTCAAGACGAAACCACTGAGCGAGGATGACCGGGGCAAAGTCCTGCATGAGATTGAGAAGGTCGGGGGCAGAGTTCTGGAGGTTCGGGATAACGCGCTCATCGCGGAGGTCCACGGCGACCACGAGCGCATCGAGCGGGTCATCCAGTCTCTCGGATCAAAAATGTTAAAAGAGGTCGCGCGTTCAGGACAGGTGTTGATCTCGCGTAAGATGGGCTAGCTAGGCGGAATCATAACTTATTTAGACTATTCTCGCCAGCGTGTTGTGGAGAGTGCTGATGTGGCAAACATCTACTACGACCGAGATGCAGACCTGAATGCTCTCAAAGACAAAACCATAGCGATAATTGGCTACGGCAATCAAGGGAGCGCGCAAGCGAACAACATGCGCGACTCCGGATGTAAAGTCATCATCGGCAACGTTCGTGGTGACCCCTTCTGGAAGCAGGCCGCCGAAGATGGCTTTGAAGTTTACGAGATTGCAGAAGCTGCGAAGCGGGGCGATATTGTTCATATGCTCATTCCCGATGAGGTCCAAGCGAGGGTATACCAGGAACAGATTGCCCCGTCGATGGAAGCCGGCAAGGTGCTTTGCTTCAGCCACGGGTTCAACATTCACTTCAAGCAGATTGTGCCGCCTCGAGACGTTGACGTGGTGATGATTGCCCCAAAGGCCCCTGGAGCGATTCTGCGTCGTTCATATCAACAGGGGTCCGGGACACCTGGTTTGTTGGCAGTGGAACAAGACGCCAGCGGAAAGGCAAAGGATATTGCGCTCGCGCTGGCCAAGGCGGCGGGGCTAACCCGCATCGGCGTTGTCGAGACAAGTTTCAAGGAAGAGGTAGAGACGGACCTCTTCGGCGAACAGGTTGTGCTCGTCGGCGGAGTATCGGAGCTCATCAAAGCTGGATTCGAAACGCTTGTCGATGCGGGCTACCGACCGGAGATCGCGTACTTCGAGTGCCTGAATGAGTTGAAGCTGATTACCGATCTGATATACGAGCATGGAATTGAAGGAATGATGCGCGCTGTCAGCAACACCGCGGAGTACGGCGGCAGAACCAGAGGCCCCAAGCTGATCGATAAGCGGGCCAGAGAAACCATGAATAAAATTCTGAGAGATGTTCAAAGCGGAGAATTCGCGAAGGAGTGGGTCAGTGAACACCAGCGCGGGGGATCCAAGTTAAATCAGGCGCGCGAGGCCGCGAAGAAACATCTAATCGAAAAAGTTGGCCGGGATCTACGAAAGTGGGCCGGAATTGAGAAGGAGTAAGACTCAGGCAAATGATGCCTCCTAAGGTGTGTTCTTGAAACCACGCAGTCGAGAGGTCGTCTCCGGTCTTGAGAGTATGCCTCGCCGGGCATTGCTCAAAGCCGATGGCCTAACCGATGAGGATCTTAAGCGTCCCCTTATTGCAATCGCCAACTCTTGGAACCAAGTTGTACCCGGGCACATTCACCTGCGCAAACTAGGGCAGGCAGCTGCAGCTGGGGTCAAAGAAGCTGGCGGCACTCCCTTGGAGTTCGACACTATTGGTGTCTGCGACGGAATAGCCATGGGCACCCCAGGGATGCGCTATTCACTCCCATCTCGCGAGGTCATAGCCGATAGCCTAGAGATAATGCTTGAGGCGCACCGCTTTGACGCGGTCGTCGCGATTTCAAGCTGTGACAAGATTGTCCCAGGCATGCTGATGGCCCTGGGCCGGGTTAACATCCCGTCCATAGTGGTGACAGGCGGACCGATGATGCCGGGCAAGTGGCGCGGTGAAACTCTGGACGTGATAAGCGTCTTCGAGGCGGTTGGGGCGGTCAAGGCTGGGAAGATGAGCGAGGCTGAAGCCAAGGAAATAGAGAATAGGGCTTGTCCTGGTTGCGGATCCTGTGCCGGCATGTTTACTGCCAACACTATGGCTTGCCTGACTGAGGCAATGGG
>CAZKSL010000031.1:0-8770 GCA_964555495.1 Hadarchaeota archaeon (SeqCode) | reverse complement strand
CCTCGATACTAAGCGATTTCTTCATCCGATAATCTAAGAGTTCTGTGGACTGTTCTCTCGTCCAGAGTTTCGGGAATAAGTATAAGTTACGTCGGGGTTTACTTCTGAGTGACAAACATGCCCAGAGATCCGTTTGACGAGTTCGATAGGTTCCTCAGAAAGCTCAGCCGGGAGATGTCGAAGGACTTCGAGCGAATGTTTGAGGAGGGGGATTTAGAGGATCTTCTCGATCTCAGCAGCTTCAAGGGACAACCGCGGGTTCACGGCTTCCAACTAGAGATAAGAGATCGCGGGACCGGTGAGCCAGAGGTCAAGGTGAGGAGGTTCGGAGAGCCGTCGAGGAAAATTGCGCCCACTGCCAAGGTTCCCTCGCGAGCCGAGAAGTCTCCCGAGCCCGAGGTCAAGCCTCCGGAGGTAAAGCCAGTCAAGCGCACCTTGGAGACTAACGTCGCGAAGGTCGAGAAGCTGGATGAGGTGGTCCTAACCCTGCAGGTCCCGGACGTGAAGGTGGAAGACGTCGAGATAAGACAGATGGGTGAGACTCTCGAGGTGATTGCGCGAAAGCCAAGTGGTGAGGCCTATTTCGCCACCTTCGAACTCCCTCCAGATGCTGATCCCGAGGAGCGGAAGGTCGAGATTAAGGGAAATATGCTGATAATCTCAGTCCCCCGGCACCGCCCCTCCCAGACTAAAGTTTGAATGAGGGAAGAGGGATGTCGTCTCGAGTTGTAGTGTCGGCCCCCGCGACGATAGCCAATCTCGGCCCCGGCTTCGATGTTTTCGGCCTAGCGCTCGCTGAGCCCGCTGATGTGATAGAGGCTCGCGCCACAGCTGGAGCCGAGATGAAGATATCCGAGGTCACGGGTGTGGGCGCTGATAAGATACCAAAGGACCCCTCCAAGAACACAGCGACTATAGCGGCGGGAAAGGTGATGGAGGCCCTGGGGCGTGAGGAGGGTGCTGAATTCACGATAAAAAAGGGAGTTAAGCCGGGGGGAGGTCTCGGGAGCAGTGGGGCAAGCGCCGCGGCTGGCGCGGTAGCGATGAACGAGCTACTAGGTGGAAAGCTGACGGACTCCCAGCTGATAGAGGCGGCGGCATTTGCGGAGGCCCAAGTTGCGGGGGCCACCCACTATGACAACGTGGCATCCTCGATAGTGGGCGGCTTCGTGATCGTAGCGTCGACTGATCCACTGGAATGTATCAAGGTGGAGCCTCCAAAGATGAAGATTATCGTGGCTCAGCCGGAACTCGAGTTGTCGACGAGGGAGGGCCGCCGAGTTCTCCCAGAAAAGGTTGAGTTGGAGAAGGCGGTGGCAAACGTGGGCAGGGCAAGTGCCATGACGGCTGCTTTAAAGGAGGGCGACCTTAAGTGGTTCGGTAGATATATGCTCGACAGCATCGCTGAGCCCGCTCGCGCACATCTTGTCAAAGGCTTCGATGAGGTCAAAGGAGCTGCTTTGGGGGCTGGTGCCCTCGGAGCGGCGATGGCGGGGGCTGGCCCCTCAGTTTTTGCCATTATTGAGCCAAAGGAAAATCCAAAAAAAGTTGAAGATGCGATGCGCGCCGCGTTTGAGGGGGCCGGCACGAAGTGCGAGACTCTCGTCACCTCCCCGGGGTCAGGCGCAAAAGTTGTGAATAGGGAGGATTGAGATGCGCATACGTCTTGAGATGGAACTCGAGGACGTTCCCGGTCAGCTCGTCAGGGTTCTTGAGCCCATATCTCGGTTCGGCGCGAACATCCAGAACGTCGTCCACCAGCGGGAGCGGAAGACCCCTCTGGGCAGGGTCCCGGTCACCGTGATACTTGAGGTTGGAGACAGGCCGCGCCTCAACCGAATCTTGGGTGTCCTCAGGAAGCTGGGCGCTCGAATAACCATGGTCGGCGAGAAGGAGGGAATGGTGAAAAGCGCAGTGCTTCTGGTAGGTCACGTCATCCACACAGACATTCGTGACACGGTCGACCGGCTGAACTCGCTGAGGGGCGTGAGGGTCTCCGATCTCAGTCTGGCGATGGGCGAGGCCGGAAAGGAGTCCGCAGCTAGGATCATCATAGCCGCCGGCAACGAAAAGCAGGCCGAGGCGGCGCTCCAACGTCTGGATAGGATAGCTGCGAAGAAGAAATTGCTGTTGATTAAATCCGTTGGGGGAGTTCAATGAAACTAGTCCTAGTGGGCTTCGGAAACCTCGGCAGGGGCTTGGCCCGGACCCTCATCCTTAAGAGAAAATCTCTGCGTTTCTCCTACGGTATTAGACCTCGCGTGGTGGCCGCGGTAGACGAGTATGGCGCGGCAGTAGATGAGCGCGGCCTCGATCTCAGGAAGCTGTTGCAAGCAGCCGAGAAGAAGGGATCGGCCGCCGATTATCCCCGCAAGGGTAAAAAGGGCAGGTCGGCAGCGGACGTGATCAAAAATGTGGAGGCGGACGTGGTTTTCGAGCTGACGCCGACGAATATCAAGACCGGCGAACCCGGGTTGACTCACCTCCAGAAGGCAATGCGAGCGGGGCGGCACGTGATCACGTCGAATAAAGGGCCGCTGGTGGTCGCGTTCCCGGAGTTAGACCGGCTGGCGAGGCGCTCAGGCGTCGAGTTTAGGTACTCCGCATCGGTCGGCGGTGCGGTCCCCGTGATTGGTCTAGCGAAGAAGTTGCTGGCCGGCAATGAAGTCCGCGCGGTTAGGGGGGTCCTGAACGGCACGACCAACTATATCCTCAGCCGCATGAGCAAGGAGGGCACCCCGTTCGACGTGGTCCTGCGCGAGGCCCAAGAGATGGGCATAGCCGAGAAGGACCCGACTCTCGACATCGAGGGGATTGATGCCGCCTGCAAGATAACAATCCTCGCGAACGCTCTTCTAAACAGAAACGCCAAGCTGAGGGATGTCGACGTGACTGGCATAAGCCGCATCAAGCCCGAGGTCACTCGCCTAGCGCAGGAGACCGGAAATACTGTGAAGCTAATAGGTGTCGCGAAGCGTGATATACTCGAGGTCGCCCCCAAGTTGGTGCCAATAGGTCACCCACTCGCTGTTGGTGGGACTCTAAACGCGATAACTCTCGAAACCGACCTCGCACGCGAAATTTCTATTACAGGCTTCGGAGCGGGGCCGTGGGAGACATCTAGCGCTCTCGTCGGCGACTTGATTGACATCCACAGGACGCTCGGGGCTTAGATGATGAGATACGAGTGCATAAAATGCGGCAGCACCTTTGACCCCAAGGAGAAGCTCTATACTTGTCCCAAGTGCGGCGGTCTCCTCGAAATAGAACTCGACCTGGAGAAGGTGAAGGAGAAACTTAGTCGGAAGTCCCTCAAGACCGAGTTCCCCTCCACATGGAAGTACCGGCCATTCATGCCAATTTTTGACGATTCTAAGATAATCTCCCTAAACGAAGGCGGGACGCCCCTTTACAGGTGCGAGCGGCTGGAGGAGGATCTCGGGGTTCGTGAACTCTACGTCAAGCATGAGGGCGCAAATCCGACAGGTTCTTTCAAGGATCGGGGGATGACGATCGGTGTGACCAAGGCCTTGGAGTTCGGGGTCAAGACGGTCGCCTGTGCTTCAACCGGCAATACCTCGGCCTCTCTCGCAGCATATGCGGCCAAGGCCAACCTGAAGTGCGTGGTGCTCCTACCAGCGGGCAAGGTCGCGCTCGGGAAACTCGCGCAGGCTGTCATGTACGGGGCGCAGGTCATCGCCATCAAGGGCAACTTCGACCAGGCGCTGGCGATAATCCGCAAAATCTGCGAGGAGAGAGACGACATTTATCTCCTCAATTCTCTGAACCCCTTCAGACCCCAGGGTCAGAAATCGATTGGGTTCGAGGTGGCGGACCAGCTCGGCTTCGAGACGCCAGACAGAATAGTTGTCCCGATGGGGAACTGCGCCAACATATGGGCAATTTACAAGGGTTTCTTCGAGTTCCGGGAGACGGGCCTGGTTGAGGCCATCCCGAAGATGACCGGGATTCAGGCTGCTGGCGCGATGCCGATAGTTGAGGCAATTAAGCAGGACCTGGACGAGTTCAAGCCAGTCGAGAGTCCCGAGACGATAGCCACCGCGATTCGTATAGGGAACCCCGTCAACGGGCCGAAGGCGCTCAAGGCGATCAGGGAGTCGAAAGGCACGGCTGAGAGCGTGACTGACGATGAGATAGTGCGGGCGCAGAAGGACCTAGCGAGGCTCGAGGGCATAGGGGTCGAGCCGGCCAGCGCGTCCAGCCTAGCGGGGCTCAGGAAACTCCTCGATGCTGGTGAGGTGGACAAGGACGAGCGCATAGTCTGCGTGACGACGGGCCATATCCTTAAGGACCCGCAAGAGGTAATAGAAATCTCGGAGCGCCCGGTTGAGGTTCCTGCCAAGTTTGAGGAGGTAGTCAAGATACTGGAGCGGTAACCATGAAGCCAAGAGAAGCGTTTGATCAGACTCGAAAGTTGTTGAAGGAGCACCACGACTGGATGAAGGGGACGGTTAACCTCATTGCCAGTGAAAACATCCCCAGCCCGGCGGTCAGAGAGGCCCTAACTACGGATTTTGGCAACCGTTACGCTGAAGGCTGGCCGGGGGAGCGCGTCTATGCGGGGTGTCAGTACATTGATAAGGTCGAACTCCTCGCGATGGACCTAGCCAGGCAGCTGTTCAAGGCGGAGCACGCAAATGTGCAGCCGATTTCGGGCGCGGTAGCCAACCTCTCCATGTACACGGCTCTGACCGACCCTGGCGATACGATGATGTGCCTCTCCATAGCCTCAGGCGGCCACATCACCATGGGGAAGAAGAAGTTCGGGGGGGCGGCCGGAGCGGTCCACGGACTGGAGATAGAGTACCTTCCTTTCGACGAGAAGCGCATGAACATCGACGCCGACGCTGCTGCGGAGAAGATCGCCGAGGTGAAGCCGAAGCTCGTGACCTTCGGGGGTAGCGTGTTTTTATTCCCGCACCCGGTCAAGGAACTCAGCGCGGTCGCAAAGGAGCACGGCGCGCGGGTGGCTTACGATGCCGCCCACGTCATAGGCCTGATTGGCGGGGGGCAGTTCCAGGATCCCCTGCGCGAGGGCGCCGAGATCGTGACCTGCAGCACCCACAAGACCTTCCCAGGCCCGCAGCATGGCATGATTTTGTGCACGAAGGAGCTGGCGGATCCGATAAATCAAGCGGTTTTCCCGGGCATGGTGAGCAACCACCATCTACACGCTGTGGCGGGGGTAGCGGTGACCCTCGCCGAGATGCTTGAGTTCGGGAAGGATTACATGGCCCAAGTGGTGAAGAACGCCAGGGTGTTGGGGAAGGAGCTCTACGACGGTGGACTCGCTGTCCTGTGCCCGGATCAGAACTTCACGTCATCTCATACTCTGGTAGTCGACATCACGAAATATGGCGACGGCGGCGAGCTGGAGAAACGCTTGGAGAAGGCCAACATAGTACTCAACCGCAACCTGCTCCCCTGGGATGTTCGCGAGGGCAGACACTACAAACACCCAGGCGGCTTGAGGATGGGAACCTCGGAGGTAACTCGGCTAGGGATGAAGGAGGAGGAGATGGCGGAGATCGCCGGGTTCATCAAGCGGGTGGTTATCGACGAGGAGAAGCCCGAGAGTGTTGCCTCAGATGTGAAGGAGTTCGCGCGAGGACACCAGAAAATTCACTACGCGTTTGAGTCAGCGACCGAAGCCTACGAGTACATCGAGATTCAGTGAGCTGACAGCCCGATTCCTTGCGTTTAGAAATTTAAAATTTTATCATGGACACTTCTAGGACTTTTCACACCTACATTTCCCCTGCTTTCGTGTGTTTCCTTTGGAAATACGGTATTATCCCCCGTTTTTTGAATTTCTTGGAATTTAGCCGCCCTTTTTATTAAAGGAGGGAGAAACCCTCGATTCTAAAAAGAGGGCCAACATTACTTTCGGTCACCTCTCTACGAAACTGATTAGGCCCTATTCTTACTTTAAGGTCTTTTAGAGCTCGAAAAAGCCGGCGGGGGTCATGGGTTGGCTTTCAGAAATTGTGGCGGAGTAATAAAAATAAGAAAAAAATATGCACAATTTGCGCAAAAGGGCCCAGAACTATTACCGATTATTGCTCGATTATTAACTCTAGGCTCAAAATCTTGCACCGACATCCGTATAAGTAACTTCCAGCACCTTTTCTTCGGCCTTTCACCTCGGGGGGAACAAATTGGAGCCAAAAACTAAGGAGAAGCTAGAGGAGTTTCTGCACAATAAAAAAACACTGAAAGAACTGCGCAGACTGGCCGCAGAGGGCCAGAAATCCCTAGTTGTCGAGTTTGATGCCCTTTTGGAGCAGGATATGGACCTCGCCAAGTACCTCCTCGAGGCCCCAGAGGACTTTCTAAGGGCTGCGGACGCGATCCTCGAGGACATCACCAAGATCCCAAATATTCGCCTCAGGGTCATGGACCTAGACAAGACCGTGGCGATACGCAACATCCGGGCGGAGCAGGTGGGGAAGTTCATCCAGGTCGAGGGGGTCCTGACCCGGGTCAGCGACATCAAGCCCGAGGTGAGGCAGGCAGTCTTCAAGTGTCTCCGTTGCCACGAGGAGACCACTGTGCCCCAGACAGAAGAGGTGTTCAGGCAGCCGCTAACATGTGAGAACCCCAACTGTGGCAAGAAGGGCCCGTTCAAGCTAGTGGTTGAGTCGTCCGAGTTTCGTGACTGGCAGAGCCTCCGCATTCAGGAGAGGCCAGAGGAGCTTAGGGGGGGGAGGATGCCCCGCCACCTCGACGCCATAGTGAGGGACGATTTTGTCGATAAAGCCGCGCCAGGAAACCGCGTGTCGATGACTGGGACACTTCGAGTCTTCCAGGAAGGCCTGACTCGCAAACAGCGCAAGACCACCTTCCGCAAGATTCTCTTCGTCGACCACATCGAAGTCCTGCGCAAGAGTGTTGAGGAGGCGGAGCTGACCCCAGAGGATGAGGAGAAAATCGAAGAACTGGCGAAGGGGCAGTGGATTCAGAACAAGATCATCAGCTCCATCTCACCGAGCATATATGGCTATGAGCCCATCAAGGAGGCCATCGCGCTACAGCTTTTCGGATGTTCTCCAGTCGAGCTCCCGGACGGTACGCGCATTCGGGGCGACACCCACGTTCTCCTCACCGGCGATCCGGGCACGGCCAAAAGTCAACTTTTGAAGTGGGTCGCTCAGATAGCACCTCGTGGGCTCTACACCTCGGGCAAGAAGGCGACTGGCGCCGGACTCACAGCGGCAGCAGTCCGCGACGAACTTGGAGGCGGCTGGACGCTTGAAGCCGGGGCCCTCGCGATAGCCGACGGCGGCCTTGCCAGCATCGATGAGTTTGACAAAATGAGTCCAGAAGACTCGGGCGCGATTTTGGAGTCGATGGAACAGCAGACAATCAGCGTGGCAAAGGCAGGGATAATCGCGACCCTCAACACTCGGACGGCGGTTTTGGCTGCTGCGAATCCAGAACTTGGCCGATTCGATGAATATCGATCACTTACCGAGCAAATCAAATTGCCAGCCGTGATTATGTCCAGGTTTGATCTGATTTTCATCATGCGTGACGAGCCACTCGAGGAGCGGGACCGCAACGTGGCCCGCCACATGCTAGAACTGCATCACGAGCCAGAGAAGGTGGTCAAACCGCCGCTGGATATCGACACCCTCAGGAAGATCATCATCTACGCGCGAAAGTACATTGATCCGGAGTTTAAAAGCACGAAGCCGATGAAAGTGCTCGAGGACTTTTTCGTACAGTGGAGAAAGATCGCCGAGCGTGGAGCAATCCCAATCACGGCGAGACAACTTGAGGGGCTCGTGCGCCTGACGAAGGCAAACGCTAGGATGCGCCTGAGCAACACGGTGACGGTCGAGGATGCGAATCGCGCGATCAAGCTAATAAAGCTCTCCCTGCAACAGGCTGGCATTGATCCAGAGACGGGGGAAGTGGACATCGATGTTATCATGACTGGGCAGAGCAAGTCCCAGCGCGAGAGGTTCGAAAGAGTGTTGGAGATAATTCGAGGACTTGAGGACGACTACGGGGGCGCTGCACCCGTGGACGAGGTGAAGCGTATCGCGGTCGCAGAGGGCATCAAGGAACGATTCGTGGAGAACATGATTGAGCGGGAAAAAACGCGAGGGCACCTCTACGAGCCGAAGCAGGGGATGATCAAACGGGCGGTGGGGTGAGCTGATGAAGCAGCGTATTCGGATTACGCGAGATTTGCCTGAGGTAAATCTCATCGGGAGGAAGTTAAGGTCAGCAGCAGTGGGTCAAGAAATAGAGGTTGAGTCGTGGCAGGCTCCAGTCCTCGAGCGCCACGGATTTGCCGAACCCGTTCAGAAAATCACGGTCGCCGAGTTGCGGAAGCGAATACTGGCGGAGGAGAGGGTTTCTACCCTGGAGCCGATCTCTCGCGATTTTTACACTAGAGCCGCGAACAGGGCAGAGAACCTGCGTAGGACGGGCCAAGTGAATCAGCTTGAGGAGTTACAGGAGGCTATGAGCTCCTTGGCTGAAATGCGGGCACAGAAGCTCGCACACCTGGCAGCGTCTGGGGTCGAGGCGAGGGACTTACCACCCGAGGAACAACTTTTGGTCAATCGCCTCACCGCGGCTCTGGGTAACTGGAAAGAATGGCTGGACCATCTCTTGGACAAAGAGATTAAAGAGGAGGTAGGTGAATATGGAGGAAAATTCGGAGAGCCTGTTCGACATGCTGTTAGAGACGCAGCCGATATTCAAGAACAGGGAGTATCTCCGGCCGACTTACACG
>CAZKSL010000030.1:0-8929 GCA_964555495.1 Hadarchaeota archaeon (SeqCode) | reverse complement strand
GATTATATTTTTTTTCTGTGCAATTAGAAAAAATATTTTAAAAATACTCAGGGCCGGGCCTTGGTTTTCCGCGCATTTTGGGGGGTCGGGTTCGAGGGGGGAAAACTCACCTTCACGACTCTGGAGGATTTCGTCGACAGCCTGCCCGAGAACCAGAAGATTTCGCGAGTTTTTGAGCTTTTCAAGCGCGACTGGGAACTTCTAGAAAGCAGGGTTGCGAACGCTATTTTGTTGGAGGAGATCCAGGGCGTTGGTATCTATCTCATTTTCGCGAGGGAGGCGCCAGCCATGCAGGCGACGTCATTCCCAGCCATCCTGCCGTTCGTGGCGTCCACCAAGTTGGATGAGTTTAAGAAATCGGGTGGACATCAGCACTCGCTCACTGTGGTATTCTGCCCGAAGGAGATAGGTGTCCACATATCAATGCGCGGCGGAGGAGGGGTCATAAGCTGTGATGCGATGTGCAGGCGCCTTGTGGAGCGTCTACAGGAGCGATACCCCAATCTCAAGGATAAAGTGGGTGGTGGGGGGCACGAGCGAGCTGCAGAGTTCGTTGCCGAAAAACCGGTTAAGATGTACGGCGTGATGCACGAGCTGATATTCCTCGTGGGGGAAATGGGGGATAAACCGGTCCAATTTAAAGCCTCTGGCGGCTGACACTCCCCTGAAATACTCAATTTTAAAGGCAACCCTAATAATTGGATTAATTGAGGAAACGCGATATGACTCTCGAACACAGCGATCTCCAGAAGCTGGTGGAGGAGCTGACGGAGGTCTTGGAGCGCTATCACAAGGACCCCGCGGCTCTGGAGGCGGTGCTCTCAGAGTTGAAAGCCCTATATCAAAAGATCCCGATATACCCGGGGATTATCGCGAACTGCCTACCGGAGGTAGTGAAACGCACGGACATCGGGGAGCTGAAGAGGGGCGATGAGGTCACTCTCCTTTTGAAGGGCGACAAGGTGCTGACCGGCAGGGTTTCGGGGACAGATTCCGGCCAGTTGAAGCTTGAGAGGTGCCAGCAGTTCGATGCACCAAAGTCCTGCGGCGAGACGACGGTCCCAGTGGGGGATATCCAGGAGGCTAGGCTGTTCACGCGTGAGATTTTAAGTAAGAAATGGCCGAGCTTGGATTTTGAGGAGTGAGTGGAAATTTGCCGGAACTCAAACTGAAGAAAGGAGACATCGTCAGGCTCGAGGGATTGCTGAACCTTGAGGTCAAGGAAGGGGAAGTGACGGTAAGCGGCGGACTGCACGGTAAGGGGGACAAGGTCGTAATACCTCGAGCAAAGTCCCTTCCCCTCGAGGCCGCGAGCGACGCGTTGGTCGAGTATACCACTGGTGAGGGCGGCCACGTAGAACACCTGTCAAAGCGCACAATCCCTCCCGGGTGGGACGAGCTAGTCCAAGAGATGATCAAGGAGAAACCGCGGGTCGTGATGGTGATCGGCAACGTAGATGTCGGGAAGACCTTCTTTACTACTTACGTCGCGAACTCCCTGCTGAGGCATAAAATCCGTCCGGCGGTGGTGGACAGCGATGTGGGGCAGTCGGATATAGGCCCTCCGGGGACTGTGGGGCTGGGTGTCCTTGATAAGCCGGTTGGCCTGCTGCACGAGGTGCCCACGCGCGTGGCATATTTCGTCGGATCCATGTCCCCATCAGGGCACATGCTTGAGTTCATGGTTGGAATGAAAAAGGTCGTTGAGCGGGGCCTGAAAGAAGCTGACACGGTTATAGTGGACACCCCTGGGTGGGTCGTGGGCGGACCGGGCAGGGCCCTGCAGGTTTACAGCGCCGAGCTCCTCGATCCAGATTTAGTCATAGCTCTCCAGCGGGGGGACGAGTTGGAGCACCTCCTGAGGAGCATCCCGGCTAAGATTAAGCGAATTGCGGTATCCAAGAAGGTGAGGGAGCGATCGAGGGGGGAGCGGAGCTTCCTGAGGCAGCTAATTCTGGCCAGATATTTTGAGGGGGCAGGCAAAATTCCTCTAGACTTGCGAAAGGTGAAGCTAGAGCGATGCTATTACAGTACCGGAAAACTCCTCGATCCAAAGAGCTTCGGCGTAGAGGGCCCAGTCATCCACGCCGAGAAAATGCCAGAGGGCCTGCTGCTGGTCACCAACGATCATCTGGGCGAGGAGGAGCTTCGGCCCCTGAAGGGCGAGTTCGGGAGCGTGAAGGTAATCAAGAAGGGCAGCGAGGCCAACGTGCTGGTCGCTCTAATTGGCGAGGGTCAAGAGCTGCTGGGAGTGGGGATCCTAGACGAGATAAACTATGCAAATCACAAGCTGAGGGTAATCACCCCGGTGAAGGACCCGGCGAAGGTGGTGGCGGTTCAGTTCGGGTCCATGAAAATTAGACCCAACGGCGAGGAGATAGGGACAGTGAGGCCGGGCTCTTTCTAGGTGCCGACATGAAAATGCGCGCGAAGGTCCTGTGTGATTACGGCGATGATTCGGTTTCCATGTCGGTCGCTTCCGCCCTGCAGCCGGATAACCTCCCGGTGCCGGAAGGGGTGCGAGTGATCACAAATCACCGCGGAGGGCAGGTAGTTACGAGCGTCGAAATCGACGGAAAAATAGAAACGCTTTTAGCCACCCTGGACGACCTACTCTCTTGCACATCTACTGCGGAGAGCATGCTCTGAGGTGTTGGTTTGCTATTTGAACTCAAGGCCGAATGCACGTTCAGCAAGGGGCTCGGGCCAGCAAAGGCCGATGTCGAGTCCGGGCTAGCTGAGGCCAACAAGGATCTGCTGGTGAGGGGTGCCCCCCGTGGCAAGAAAGGAGAAGCCGCGAAGGTGAAAGACTGGAATATATCCGGGAATAAACTGGAACTCGCGATGGAATCTGGCAGATACGTGCGCGCGCACGACGGTTTGTTGAGGCTGGCTAAGGCTCTGGGAGAGAACCTGGGGAAAAAGCACAAGATAGGGCTCCGGGAGATCAGGGCCTCCGAGTATCGCATAATTATCCCATCGCCCGAGCTCTCCAAGGAGGCGAAGGAGAAACTCTCCGATCTACCCTGCGAGGTCGAGTTCACGGATCAAGGTGTTACTCTAGTTCTTCGGGACATGGACAGGGCAGCTCTGCAGGGAAACGTGGTGGACAGGCTCGTGGACTTGGCCACCGATGCCTTGGAAGGAGCCCCACCAGCGGCCCCGGAGGAACCTAAGGTGGTGAAGCAGGGCCCGCCCGTCGAACACCCTTTCAGGGAGGACCCCTTCGAGGTCGCGGTGAATCGCGGATGGCTCGTCCAGTTCCCCGGCCGAGGTCAGTTTATTTACACCACACCCTACGCCAAGCTCCTGCGCACTCTTGAGAATCTCTGCATAGAAAAGGTTGCATTGGAGCTGGGGTTCGAGGAGTCGATGTTCCCGAAGCTCATACCGTTCGAGGTCATGAAAAAGATGCCTGGATACCTTGATGAACTCCCGGAGGGGATGTACTACGTCTCCCCACCCCCCAGGGAGCCCGAGGCCTTCGACGATTTCAAGAAACAGCTCAAGCTGACGAAGAAGGTTCCAGTCAATCGGTTGAAGGAGAGCCTGAAGTCCCCCGCCTACGTGCTGGCTCCAGCGCAGTGTGAGCCTTTTTATCAGCTATTCTCCGGCCACCGCGTCAGGCTGGAGGATCTCCCGGTTAAGCTCTTCGACCGCAGCGGCTGGACCTACCGCTGGGAGGGTGGAGGCGTCGAGGGGTTCACGCGCACGCAGGAGTTCAGGCGGGTTGAGTTTGTCTTCATAGGTGAACCGGACGATGTGGTTGGGATCCGGGACGCGGCCAGGGACAAGAGCGTCGAGCTTGCCGAGCAGCTCGGGATGGAGTGGCGCCTGCTAGTGGCGACGCCCTTCTACCTGCGCAAGGGCGGGATAGAAGAGGACGTCTCGGACAGCCGCAAGGTGGCTACCTATGACCTAGAGGTAAAAACCCCATACAACAACGGCTGGCTCGAGCTGGGTTCGCTGAACGTCCACCGCACGAAGTTTGTTGAAACATTTAAGATAAAGGAGGTCAAGGGTAGAGACGTCTGGACCGGCTGCTACGGTTTCGGCTCCTCCCGGTGGGTAGCTGGGTTCCTGGCGCAGCACGGCCTTGATCCCGAGAACTGGCCGAAGCTCGTCAGGGAGCGCGTGGAGCCGTTCCCCAAACCGCCGAAGCTGGGTGATTGATATGGCGAAGGCTGCAAAGAAGCGCAAGGACGCATGGCGCGACAAGGGCTGGCATGATATTGTTGCCCCCCCTGTGTTTGGCTCGACGCGGATCGGTGAGACGGCGGCGTCCGAACCGGGACAGCTTTCGGGCAGAATCATAGAGACCACCCTCGGGGACCTGATAGATGACTTCTCCAAGTCCCACGTCAAGCTCTTTTTCAGGACCAAGGGTCTCAAGGACGACAAGGTTCAGACAGAGTTCATAGGGCATGATATGGCCCGCGAGTACGTCAGGAGCCAAGTGAGGCGCAGGATAACAAAGGTGGACTGTATCGTGGACGTCACCACATCCGACGGACGGAGGTTGCGCGTGACTGCCATGACGACCTCCCCCCAAAGGGTCCGCAGCTCACACATAGACTCGATCAGCGCCGGCATGCGCAGGGCCATTGCTAGGAGGGCAAAGAAGCTCTCGTTCGACCAGTTCGTTCAGGAGGTAGTGCTGGGCAAGCTCTCGGCAGACATCTACAAGGAGATCAAACACATTTGCCCAATCAAACGGGTCGAGGCCCGAAAGACCAAGGTGCTTCGTGAGTCCGCGTGAGGGAGGGTTAAGTGGCAAAGCTTTTCGGCACCTCGGGAGTCAGAGGCGTGGTAGGCGAGGAGCTCAGGCCGGAGTTGGCGCTCGACCTTGGCTTGGTCTTGGCAACTCAGCTGAAGAATTCGGGCACCGTCGTCGTCGGCAAGGACCCGCGCACCTCAAGTGATTTGTTCGAGAGCTGTCTGGTCTCGGGGCTGCTCTCGGGGGGCTGCGATGTTAAGCGACTCGGCGTGGTCCCAACGCCGGCAGTGAGTTTCGCGGTTCGCAATCTTAATGCAAAAGCCGGGGTTATGATCACTGCGTCACACAATCCTCCTGAGTATAATGGGGTCAAGTTCTGGGGGGGCGACGGGATGGCGTACACGCCCGAGCAGGAGGAGGCGATCGAGCGAATTTACTTCGGCAAACAGATGAAACTCGTCGCTTGGGACAGAATAGGCAAGGTCAGCGCGATCGATATCCTGCCGAGCTACATCAACAAGATTGCTGGAGCAGTCAAGCTGAAGAGGAGCTACAAGGTCGTGGTTGACTGCGGCAATGGGGCCGGCTCTGTGGTCACGCCCCACCTGCTCCGAAGGTTAGGTTGTAAGGTCGTGGCGCTCAACTCGCAGCTCGACGGCTTCTTCCCGGGCCGTGGGCTTGAGCCTTCACCCGAGAATCTAGGGGAGCTCTGCGGCGTGGTGAAATCGATCGGAGCTGATCTGGGGATAGCACACGATGGCGATGCGGATAGGGTCGCTGCTGTCGATGAGCTTGGCAGGGTCGCACAACCCGACAAGCTCTTGGCTTTAATTTCAGCTCACCAGCTCAAGCGGAAGAGGGATACAATGGTGACGACTGTCGATGCATCAAGTGTTGTTGACGATTGCGTCACTGAGCGAGGCGGCAAGGTGGCGCGCACGCGGGTCGGCGATGTCAGCGTGGCGGCAGCAATTAAAAAGCACAAGGCAGTATTCGGCGGAGAGCCAAGCGGCGCCTGGATATTTCCTGACGTTCACCTCGTGCCAGACGGCCCCCTCGCGGCGGCCAAAATATTGGGGCTGCTCGATTCAACCGGAAAGAAACTTTCCGAGTTGGTCGCCACGCTGTCAGAATACCCAACTGCGAGGGAGAAGGTGAAGTGCCCAAACGAGCGGAAGGCCGAGACAATGAAGAAACTTGGGCCGAGGTTGAAGAAGGAGTTCTCCAGTGTCGCCAAAGTGCTGACGATCGATGGCATCAGGCTCGAACTCAAGGACGGCTGGGTGCTCGTTAGGCCCTCGGGGACCGAGCCCTACATCCGGGTGACCGCGGAGGGCAAGACTCAGGCGCGGGTGAAGGAAATCACCGACAAGGCGGTAGAGGCCCTAAAGGCCATCACACACGGCTAGCCTTAGGAAGTCTCCACGTTTTTATTAACTTAGTACCTAACTGAATCGGGGGTTGAGATGAAAGCAGTTGTCCTAGCGGCTGGCTTGGGAACCCGGATGCGTCCGCTCACTTTCACTAAGCCGAAATTCCTGCTACCGGTGGCCGGGAAGCCTTCTCTCGACCACGTGCTCCTCCTGTTGAAAAATGCCGGCATCAATGAGATTGCGATGGTCGTGGGATATGGCAGGGAACAAATCATCGAGCGCTATGGTGATGGTTCGGAGTTTGGATTAAAACTTGAGTACCTACATCAAAAGAAATTGCTGGGCACGGCGAACGCGGTTTCGCTCGCAGAGAGCTTTGTCGCGGGGGATCGATTTGTTGTGATGAATGCTGACACACTCGTCGACCAGGAGTCACTCAACGCGCTTTTGAAGCGCTACAAAAAATTGAGTCGGGATAAAAAGCTCGGGGGCGTCATGGCAACGATTGAGGTCGAGGAGCCTGAGCAGTTTGGGATAGTCTACATGAAAGGCAAAAAGGTCAGCGAGGTGGTGGAAAAACCAAAGAGGGTCAAGAGCAGGCTGGCGAATGCTGGCGTGTATGTCTTTGACCCCGTGATTTTCGACGCACTTAAGAAAACCAAGAAGTCCAAACGCGGAGAGTACGAGTTGACAACTTCCGTGCAGATCCTGATTAATGGGGGCAGGACGATTTACACCTCGCCGCTCAATTTATGGGCGGACATCGGCAGGCCCTGGGACCTGCTAATGGCGAACAGGTACTTCCTCCAGGGGCAGCGTGCCGAGATCCACGGCAAGGTAGAGAGCGGCGCCAGCGTGGAAGACAACGTTTACGTTGGGGAGGGCTCGCGCATTCGCTCTGGATCCTACATCTTGGGGCCGACCTACATCGGAAAGGACTGCGACATCGGGCCGAATTGCTTCATAAGGCCATCCACGAGCATAGGCGACGAAGTCAGGATAGGCAACGCGGTGGAGGTGAAGAACTGTATTATCATGGACCACACGAATATCGGGCACCTTACCTACGCTGGTGACAGCGTCGTAGGCAGCAACTGCAACCTCGGGGCTGGGACTACCATCGCGAACCTGCGACTGGACGAGAAGCCCGTAAAGATGGAGGTCGGCGGCAAGGTTGTAAGCAGCGGCAGGCGCAAGTTGGGCACGATAATCGCCGACAACGTTAAGACCGGCATCAATTGCACGATAAATGTGGGCGTGAAGATAGGTCCAGATTCAGCGGTTGGGCCGGGGACGGTCGTTTACAAGGATGTCCCGCCCAATACCATGGTATTTGTAAAGACGGGGATGGAGAAGCGGAAGTGGAGGCCCGGGTAGGTAACAACATGAGCGAACGTGCGAGCGAAGAGTTTCGAAGGAAGTACCCAAACCTGACTGGAGAGTGGGGCGGAGCCGGGACAATTGAGGTCCAGGCCGTGCGCACAGATGTCAAAGAAGCGGAGAAGGCGACACATGCTAACCAGGGGTATGAGCCGACCGCCGTGGATTTCATTAGGCGCTGTGGCACCGAGCAGCAGGCTCTTGAGGTGATAAATTTCTTAGAGGGGCAGAATAAAATCGGCAAAAGTTACGCCAAGCGATTGAGGAATCAGTTGACGAGGAAGGGGTTGCGCAGCTTCGGCCCGAAGAGAAATCCAGGGTGCTACGAGCAGGATTAGCATGCTTGAGCTTGGTCTGGTAGGCAAGCCCAATACAGGCAAGAGTACCTTTTTTAACGCAACGACACTTGCGGATGTGCCGGTGGCCGGGTACCCCTTCACGACTATCGACGCGAATGTGGGCGTTACCTACGTGCGCAGTGAGTGCCCGTGTCAGGACTTCGACGTTAAATGCGACCCTAAGAATTCACGCTGCGTCAACGGTGTGAGACACGTTCCAGTCAGGGTGATTGATGTGGCGGGGCTCGTTGAGGGCGCCTACGAAGGCAGAGGGCTCGGCAACCAGTTTTTAGACAACCTAAGGATGGCGGCTGCACTCGTGCACATAATAGACGCCGCTGGCGCAACTGATATCGAGGGAAAGCCATGCAGCCCTGGGACGCACGACCCAGTAAACGACGTGAAGTTTTTGGAAAACGAAATCGATCAGTGGCTTCGCGGCATTCTCACGAAGGGCTGGAAGAAATTCGCTCGCCAGGCGAAGCTTGAGGGGGAAAAGTTGGACAGTTCCATTGCTGAGAGGTTGAGCGGTCTCGGCATAAAGAGGCACCATGTTTCTTCCGCCATGAGGGCAACCGAGGTAGACCGCGACAATCCCGATAAGTGGTCGGACGAGGATCTCTCTCACTTTGCGAGCGAACTCAGGCGAATCAGTAAGCCCATCATGATTGCGGCCAACAAGATGGATCTGTCGCCTGCCAAGGAGAATGTGGAGAAGCTTCGCGGTGCGGGGCGCCTGACCATCCCCACCAGCGCCGAGATGGAGCTGGCCTTAAGGAGGGCAGCGGAAAAGGACCTTATCAAATACACTGCTGGAGAGAGTGACTTCGAGATTCTCAAGCAAGATGCCATGAATAAACAGCAGCTGGATGCTCTTGAGTCCATCAGGAAGGTGCTGAAGGAGTGGGGCTCAACGGGGGTGCAACAGGTCGTGGACAAGGCGATTTACGATTTGCTCGACATGATCGTGGTGTATCCAGTCGACGACGAGAACAAGCTCACGGACAAAAAGGGCAACGTGCTTCCGGACGCATTTCTCGTCCCTAAAGGAACGACGGCCAAGGAATTCGCCTACTCGATTCACACGGACCTCGGAAAGTCCTTCATTCACGCCATAGACG
>CAZKSL010000029.1:0-9089 GCA_964555495.1 Hadarchaeota archaeon (SeqCode) | reverse complement strand
GCTCAGTCGTGCACCAGAGGGAAGCCTCGCCGAGTTCTGGAAATTCGTCGCCCAGCGGCTTGCCACCCTGAATCTCGCGCTCAAGGAGCTTCGCATTAAGTTTGACAGCAGAAGTTTTCGCCTTGTCGAGACCGATCGCGAACTCGTTGAAGTGAGGGGCGTCGAAGATGGGGGCCTCCAAGCCATCAATCGCGTTGAGCTTCTTCATAGCGTGGGTCGCATTTGAGGCGCAAATCTTGGCCAGCTCCCGGAGCCCCTTGGGGCCCAGTGACGAGAGGTAAATCGCCGCCGCTACCGCGCAGAGGGATTGATTTGTGCAGATGCTCGAAGTCGCTCGCTCGCGGCGGATGTGCTGCTCGCGCGTCTGGAGACCCATGACGAAGCCGCGGGTCTTCTCGTCCGCCGCCTTGGTCATTCCTATGAGCCTGCCTGGCACCTGCCTAACCAGCTTCCGATCATCTTGGCACGCAAATATCCCGAGCGATGGGCCCCCGAAGCTGACGGGATTGCCGAGCGGTTGTCCCTCACCGACGGCGATGTCCGCCCCGTAATCGCCAGGGGGTTTCAGCAGCCCAAGTGAAATTGGGTTAACTCCGACGACGAAGAGCGCCCCTGCTTTGTGTGCGACCTTCGCGATTTCATCGGCCTGCGTCTCGAGAAATCCTAAGTAGCCGGGATTCTCGATGTACACACCCGCGATATCTTCGCCGAGTTGCTCCCGAAGTTGCGATATATCCAACTGCCCGGTGGATTCATCGTGCCCGAGTCTTACTAGCTCCAGGCCGGGCCCCGAGGCGTAGTTCTGCAGGACCGAGAAACGCTCGACCGACATCAAATCTGGAACCAAAAATTTCCTCCGTCTGGTTACCCGGGCGCACGTCAGCGCCGCTTCCCCGAGCGAGGAGGCCCAGTCATACATCGAGGCGTTCGCGACATCCATCCCCGTGAGTTCACATATTAAGCTCTGGTACTCGAAGAGAGCCTGAAGCATGCCCTGGCTCGCCTCGGGCTGGTAGGGGGTGTAAGAGGTCAGGAACTCAGAGCGCTGCGTGAGATTCCGAACGTGAGCTGGAACGTGATGGGACCATGCGCCGGCGCCGAGGAAGGAGAGTAGCTCCGTGGTAGGCCTGTTCCTCGAGAGAAGCGCCCGAACGTGGCGCCTCGCCTCCTGCTCGGAGAGCCTGGGGAGATTTAGCTTCCGCTTCAGCCGGACCTTCCTAGGTATATCTGAAAAGAGATCGCCAATGCTCTTCGCCCCAATCTCCTTTAACATCTGCTTCCGAATCTCGGGAGCGTTGGGGATGTAAGGGTGACCCACTCTTACCCCGCCCACTACTGAGACTTTATGAACTCCGCGTAGGCCTTTGCATCCATCAGGTTCTTGAGCTCGGCCTCGAGATCGTCTGGCTCTAGGACGCAGAGCCAGCCTTCGGCGTGCGGGCTGGTGTTCACGAGTTCGGGTCGGTCCTCCAACTCCTTGTTGGCCTCCTTGACCTTCCCGCTCAGCGGCGAGTAAACAGCGGAAACCGCCTTGATCGACTCAACGGCGCCCAGCTCCATCTCCTTGCCCTTCTCCCCGCTGGCCTGCTTGACCTGCTTTCCGACCTCCGGGAGCTCGACGTACACTACGTCGCCGAGCTGGCCCTGCGCGTAGTCGGTAACGCCAACGCGCGCCAGCTTGTCCTCGACCTTCACCCACTCGTGCTCCTTGCTGTAGTAGAGCCCCTGCGGGATTTCGTAATCGTCCGTTGCCATTTGTCCACCTCAACTGCTAAAACTGGGAGTTCAAAACTTAAAGGTTAAGGTATTAAAAAATATTCAACTCGGATTTTACTTCTTCAATCTCCTCGGCCGTCAACTTTCTCGGATAGTTGTAAATTGGACCTCGAGGGGATTCATTATAAAACGGCCGGTTGCACCCCGGACAGCCCGAGGTTCGGAATGAATCGCCTGAATCAATAGTCTTACCCAAGACCTCCTGAGAGACTCCAAAGTCTACAATTTTGTCTCCGTCGAAAAGTATTCGCTTGGACTCAGTTAAGCCGTTCACTATCAGATGCCGAGCGAGCTGAACCCTTCGGTAGCCCGATAGGTCCGGCTGTCGCTTATCCGCGAGGGGAGTCCCAGGAATTGGGGTAAATGCGAAGAGCCCGACCGTGACGCTGTGATCGTGCAGGAACTGGATAAGCTCAATCATCTCGCGCTCGGATTCCCCTAAGCCGACAATGAGGTGAGTCGAGACCCTGCCGTCGAGAATTGAGCTCGCCGCCTCCAGCGCCCGAAAGTGACGGGACCATTCGTAGGGACCTCCCACCGCCACTCCCTTGACCCGGTCGAAGATCTCGGGGGTCGCAGCGTCAATGGGTATCCCGAGTCGGTCGATCCCGGCGTCGGCGAGCCTCCGGATGTCCCTCTCCCCAAGAGGTTGGCAAGAAATCGAAACTGGGATATCGCAGACTCCCCTCACTCCGGTAACTATCTCACAGAGATCATCAACGACATTTGGGTAGTTTATGGCCTGAACGCAAACCCTCTCCAGCTCGCCTCGCCGCTCCGCCAATCTGCGCAGGACTTCTCCGAACTCGCACTTCGGCCACGGGACCCTAGAGAGCTTCTCCACATCCGCCTCGCTCTCGCGCGCCTGAGGGCAGAACTGGCAGTTTGCAGCACACCGCCCGTCGTGGTAAGTCATTAGGTAAGCTGTGGTCGGGGGGGCGGCTAGCCTACGGCTCCAGAGCCCGATCACCGCGCCCGTGCCCACCGAGACCCTTATGGTTTCAGCCACGCGACCACGCCTCCGCTACTTTATTTGGTACAGCACAGCACGCGTCCAACCTTTTGACCTCCAGTCCCATCGCGCGCGCCTTCTCCAGCGTCTCGGCGCTCGGAAGTTCTATTCTGTCAACCCCCGCCTTCAGCGCTTGGAGTTCCGTCTCGACCCGGCCGTTGCCCCTCGGCCTCATGCATCCGAGAGCGAGTGGAATTTCAGGAAACTTGAGTCGAGCCTCTGCGATGAGCTCACCGACCGAGGCCGGAGAGGGCGGGCGAACCCCATCGAACGGGGTGCCGGGAGTAGGTACCAAGACGAGGAAAACTAAGGCGGAGATGTCGGCCTCGGCTGCTATCTCCAATGCTCTGTGCTCGCCCTTGAGTTTGCCACCATGGAGCCCGATGCAGATGTGCGGCGCAACATGAGGAATTCCGCGAGCAAGATTTTCAAGGACCCGTTGGTACTCTTCGGACCCTTTACGAAACCCAAATATCATTTCCGCCGTATCATCGCTGCCTATCAGGTCGAAGTCCGCCGCGTCGATGCCTGCATCGCCGAGCTCAGTAACAAGTCTTGAAGGCATCAGGCCCGGGTGGATACTGATGAAGAGTCCGGTCTCCTCCTTGACGAGCCGAACCGCATTGATGAACGGCTCGAACGGGACGTAGCCCTCGCCGTTGTACCCGCCGCTGATCAAAACTCCTCGCGCGCCGTTCGCCGCTAGCTCGAGACATGTCTTACGTAAGACATCTGGCGTGCAGCAGGATAGCATGTCCCTTAGATAGCGTCCCCCACAGTGTTTGCAATTCAATGCACACTCAGACCCAGTTATCGATATCGTGGGAAAGCGAGGATGAGGGTAACAGGCAAAAAATTTGGAATCGCGTTTGAGCTTAGTTGAAAATGCACGTGATTGGAGTCCAGTAGTCATCAACGCTTCCTCAACCATTCATCTGAAGCGTACTTTGGTTTAAGTTTCGTCGCCAGTTCAAGTTCTCCACTCGTTAAACTATCCTCAAAGAACTCAACATCAAGTGACTCCTCGAAACCTCCTCTCATTGCATTGCGGACCTCATCAAAACTTGGCTTCCGCCCAAGCTCGCGCTCGACCGTTGTGACGCGCTCATAAACCGATGCGATAAATTTGTCCGAGATTTTTTCAGGGCTAACCCTCAGCAGCTCAAACATCTGACGCACATCGGGTGCGACTAGGACCGTGCCGTGCTGGAGCACAGAGCCCCACCGCCGAGTCTGGGCACTGCCTGAGATTTTCTTGGCGTTTGCCAACACGTCGTTGACTGGTTTGAACTCAGCCTTCAGGCCCAAATGTTCAAAGCCCCGCACCAATCCACCGCAGATAAGCTTGTAGGACTCGATGATATCGTCAGGAACATCGCCTTGCTTGCACACAACACTGTAGGTTAGCTCACCATCGTGATCATGGAAGACCGCGCCCCCTCCCGTGATACGCCTGACCACATCGACATCATATTTTTTCGCAACCTCGAGATCGACCTCTCGGTCAACTCCCTGGAAGCAACCGAGGGAGACCGTCGAAGGTTGCCAGCGCCAAAATCTGATGGTGTTGGGAGATTTGCCCTCAGCGTTCAGCTTGAGTAACGCCTCGTCGATTGCCATGCTCGTGAATGCGTCATCGATTCGAAGCGGGAGTAAGCGCCATCTCATTTAATCACCAATTGCGCGCAAAATCGCCTCGACCCAGTGCTCGGGCTCAACCATGGGGGTTCGCACGTCGGTTGAGCTGTAAAAATCCTTCACCGCCGCCAGCAAACTCGACCTGTCGGCTTTGGCGCCGATCAGTGATCGCTCAAGTCGATCAATCGCGTCCTCTGGGTACATAAAAAAATCTCCGCTAATCGAGATGCGCGAGATAGCATCGTCAGTAAGCTCGAGCTCGACTTTGATCACGCCCTTTGGGGCCTTGAACTCAGCGTAAGGCAAACCTCGGCCTCCCTAGCAGAATTCATGAACCCAGTCTTAAGCCTTCCCCCACTGCCGAAAAATCTTTGTTATATATATAACAACTAAACTGGGCGGTTAAAACTCTTCAATCGTTCCTGCCCCTCACCGCCGACGCTTGATTTTTAACGTCTGCCCAGAGGGTGGCCGAAAGTGATCGTCGGAGAGTTCCCCGATTGGCGCATGGCGAAATCGGACAAATCTATTAATCCTCGCGCTAAGAGTGCGACGGATAATATGTGGCTGAGAAAAGTGTTGCTAGACTTCGTCATAGGGGGGGTCCTAGTCGCTGGGGCGCTCCTGATCGCGACAGCCATAGGGCCGGTCTACGGTGGGGTCATCGCTGGTGCCCCCATCCGAGCTGGGACGACGGCGGTTCTGGCTGGAACCAGAGATGGGGTCGGGGAGGCCACGGGAATCGCGAAGGGCATGGTGTTCTCCATGGTCGCCAACGTCTTCTTCGCGCTGGTGCTCTTCCTGACCTTACCCAAGATCGGCCTCTGGAAAGCGATGCTGCTCGCGAGCGCGGTGTTCCTCGTGCTGGTCACGGTGCTGATGAAAGTCTCGCCCTAAACAAAAAATAAACCCGACGACCGGTGGAGATCGGCTCCCCAGCGCTGGCCTTTCCAGATGAGGTCGCGATGAAGCGATGCTTGGGCCTCGCCTAATCTCCAATCCCATATAGCACTTGGCTTAAAAACAGCCGGGAGCAAACCCGGCGCGCGAATCTTTGTTATATATATAACAAATATCGTGGCCCCGGGTTTTCATGTCACAGATGGTAGGTTCTTCCCTGCCTTCGGGTGTTTCTTGAAGTACTGCCTCACCGGGGCAAGCACCTCGGCCAAGGCATCTGCCACTGCGGCCTTTAGGTCAGCCGGATGAAGATCTCCCTGCGCGTATATCTTTCGAAGCTCCTCGGCGGCCGACAGCTCGAGGGGGCCACCGTGCTTCTTCTCGCGTTTCACCTTTAGAGCGCCCAGCAGCGGGAGGGCAACGTGCGTCGCGTACTCCAAAACTGGATTCCCATCGACACTTTTTGGTGAACAGTAGGCCTTCGCAATCTTTCCCTCTATCATCGCGGGCGAGTCGTCGAGGGCGATGAAGTTGCCCTTGGTCGAAGACATTTTGCTGGTGCCGTCAAGGCCGTGGAGCAGGGGCATGTGCACGCAGACGGGCTTGGAGTGGCCCAAGATCGGGAGCTTCTCGCGGGCAATCATATGAACCTTGCGCTGGTCGATCCCCCCGACCGCAACATCGACCCCGAGTCGCGCCATATCGACCGCCTGCATGAGCGGGTAGAGGACCTGCGCGACGTCCGGGTTCTCAAGGTGGCGGGCTATCATTCCCATCGATCGCCGGGCGCGGCTGAGGGTAGTGTCGACGGAGAGCCTCAGGACATCCATCGAGAACTCGGGCTCGAGCTGGAAGTCCGAACCGAGCAGAAAATTTGTCTTCTTCGGGTCTAGGCCGAGGGCGAGAAAGCAGTGGCGGTTGTACTCCGCAACTCGCCGGATGTCATCCAGCGAGCCCTTGTCGTTCAGGAAGGCGTGGAGGTCGGCGAAGAGGACCGTGACCTCGGCGCCGATCTTCTGGAAGTCCATCAGCTTCCAAACCGTCAGGGCGTGGCCGAAGTGGACCTTGCCCGAGGGCTCGTAGCCGCAGTAGACCTTCAGCTTTCGGCGCCTCAGCAGGCCACGGAGTTCTCGAACAGTTACTATCTCCTCCGCGCCACGAGCTGCGAACTCGAAGTTATTACCTAGAGACATGTCACCACTGCAGAGAATCGCGGCGAGAGGTAAAAGTTTTGTGAAAATTTAGGTGCCAGTCAACTTGGCGAGGGCCTCCTTGACCTCTGCCGCGCGCTCGTCCTCAATCTCCTGGAATATCTTCAGGCTGTTCTCGAACGCTTCCCTCGCCTTGTCCAGATCACTCATCGTTGAGTAGAGCTCCCCTATTTTGAAATATGCCTTGGCCTGCACTCGCCTGGCCTCGCGCGGCAGGCCAAACCATAGGTACTCCAGGTGGCCCCTCTCCCCTGCAGGGCGGGCGGCCTCCACGTACTCCAGACAGGCCCAATAGTGCCTTAGCGCCTTCTCGGACTCGCCCAGCTTGGCAGACACGTCACCCTTCAGGAGGAGTATCTCTGGCCAGAGGCCCGAAACCTCATCCTCCTCCAGGAATCCCAATTCATTCAGGAGGGTGGTTAGGTACTCCGCCGACAGCAATTTCTCCTTGTTCTCTATCGCCAGCCTCGCCGCCTCCGACTGCTGATAGCCCTTAATCAAATGATAGATCGCCTCAACTAGAGCGTCAGTCGAGTCGGCCTCCGAGTAATACTCGGCGGCGGTTCTGTGATAGCTTATTTTTTGGTCTGGAGTCAGTCTACCGTAAAAGATTCCCCTAAGCATCTCGTGCTCCTCGTAGTTTTCATTCATCCGGTGGAGCAGGGATTTTTCCACCAGCCCATCCACCATCGTCTTGCCTGCGCCCTCAGGAATCACCGCCTCCAGCGGGAAGGAGGTCCTGAACACCGATGCCAGCTCAAGGATTTTCCGTTCCTTGTCAGAGAGGGGGTCGATTATCTCCTTTTCGATGAAGTCCGTCGCCTCGGCCGTCGCCTCCGGCGTCACCAGCTCCAGCATGAGCGGGTGGCCGCCAGTAACGGAATAGAGCTTGTCGTGGTGCGACTCATCTATTTTCCGATAGTTCAACAGCTCCTTGCTGCCTTTCTTGTCGAGTCCTCCGAGAGACATCTCCTTAACGCGTTTTTTTAGCAGAACGTCGCGCTTGTCGTAAAAGAGCGGGATATGTCTGCCAATCATCACTACTTTCGCGTCGGTCGCGTCCAAGGTGTCCATGAAGGATGAAAAGAACGAATTTACCCTCTCGTTCGCGTTGTGGTAGTCGTCGATTACGAGCAATAAGTTGCTTTCGCTCAGCTCGTCCTCTAAAATCATCAGGACTCTCTCGGCATTCAGCTTTCCGCCGGATGCCCTCTCGAGGCATTTCTCCAGTTTCTCGGTCTTCATCTCAGAGAGGAACTTGGAAAATCGTAGAAGCATGCCCCTCAATGTGCTGTGGGGATAAAGCTTCCAGTAAAAGATATTTTTTTTCTTCCCGTAGAGGTCGACAATCTTCGAGAGAAGCGCCGTCTTCCCTATTCCGGCGATTCCGCGCAGAGCCAGAATCCGGTAAGTATCTGAATCCATGAACTCAGAGATTTCATCGATCTCCGCCTTTCTACCGAAGAAGTACCTGAGCTCAGGAATTTTCTCCGTCAGGGCAACGTGGTTCTTTTCCCTGGTATTAGTCATCTTTCCACAAATAAAACTCTCTTAATCCTTAAAAGCTTGACTTAACTCGGCGGCCCCCTCGTTTCCGGTGCAAACCTATCGGGGTGGACGGTGATTTCTCGGATAGAAGCGTGAATGAACATTTATAGGCTATTTTACTGTTTTTTAGTCAATAGACTGCATTTTACTTAGGAATACTAAAAAAGCAGTATGAATATGTGTTTGTTTGTTACATATGTAACAAAAAGTAGTTTTAAATTGTTAATTAAAGGTGCAGTGGAAATAAAGGGGTGGGTAGTAAAGTTAAAGTTTGTTACACGTGTAACAGAAAATTATGAGAAATCACTCCCTTGCCCGCGTTTACAGCTTCGACATCCAGTTCACCGGGAGTAAGCGGACTTCCTTCTACCGCGAGCTCCTCGGCTTCTCCAGCCGCACGACCAAGACGGACAAAGACGGCAGGACCAAGACTTACGTTCGCGATTATTCGGGCCTTCTAACCTCGATCCCTCACCTACACCTTGGAAAGAGCGTAATTGCCGCCCCAGCTGCCGCGGCCCCGAAGTTGGACGCCTTCTTTGAGGATCCCAGGTGGCACCCGGTTAAGCTCTACACCTTCGATGCAGTTTTGCCCGATCGCGACAGGTTGAGAGCGATGTGGGAGGCCTTCGGCCGAGTAAGGGTGCAGCCCGATTTCACGCTTGAGGACGAGTTGGACTCCCTCCAGTCCCTGCTGTCACGCTCGCCCCCAGACTCAGAAACCTTACACCGAGTTCGGCGGGCGCTCCGGGTCGCGGGGGAGCTGATGGAGATGGATTGGTCAGACGGGCAGGCTTTTTCCCGGGAGCTTGAGGATAAACTAGCGCCCTTGAGGGAGAGGCTCTAGCACCACGCTGCCGACATTTGTTATATATATAACAAAGATTCACGCGCCGAGATTCCAAATTTTTGAGATTACTTTCGGTCACCTCTCTCTAGGAAACCCCCTTAAGAACACCCGTCGACCTTCAGCGTGAGGATGCAAATGGACAACTCCTATTACC
>CAZKSL010000028.1:0-9137 GCA_964555495.1 Hadarchaeota archaeon (SeqCode) | reverse complement strand
CCCTCATGCGGACCTCGACGCCCTCGGCTGCATATTTGCACTTAGCGACGCACTAGAACAATTCGGCGCTAGGGTGACGACCGGAGTTCCGGAGAGCCTGGACCAGCTCTCGAAGAGCGCTCTGGGGTCCGTCCGCGAAAAAGTCACGATTGATCCGAGCCTGGACGTGGACGTGGTGGTCCTTGTCGATACCTCTGCCTTGGACCAACTCGGAGATTTTGGGAAACGGATCAAGGAGAAAAACATCGATCTCGTGGTGGTCGACCATCATAGGCCCTCCAAGGGGACGCGTCGGCTAGCGAAAATCTACTACGTGGACGAGCGAGCGGCATCGGCGGCGGAGCTTGTCCTGAAACTGGTCCAAGAGTTCGGCGGGGGGGTAAAGCCGAAGACGGCGCTGGTGATGCTCGCGGGCGTCATCAGCGATACGGGACAGTTCAGATTTGCGAATGACGATACCTTCAGGGCGGTCAACGGGCTTCTCGATGCGGGAGCGAGTTATGGCAAGGCACTTCGCATTATGGAAACTCCCGAGGATCCGTCGAAGCGCGTGGCGATGCTGAAGGCTGCCCAGCGGGCGGAGCTGCACAAGGCCCACGGGCGATGGATAGTCTTGTCCGAGCTCGGATCGTTCGAGTCCGACGCCGCATCCATGTTTGTGAGGATCGGCGCCGATGTCGCGATTGTGGGATCCGAGGAGGGAAAACAGGTCAGGATCAGCGGACGCGCGCGCAGTGGTGTGGCTTCCGAGACCAAACTTCACCTGGGGGAGATGATGGAGAAGCTCGCCGAGGAACTTGGCGGGACAGGTGGCGGTCACGCTGGCGCTGCCGCAATGACGGTCGAGGCCAAACTCGATGAGGTCAAGAGCCGCGTTCTGAAAATTTTGAGACAGATGCTGGAGCCGAGGGAAGGCAAAAGACGCTGAGGGTCTCGCGTGGTTCTTTCCGCCGAAGACGTTGAAAAGTTGGAGCGGAGCGGCTACCGCGTGGTCGGCGAGCACGGGCACAGCGCGGTCGAGGTCTGCCGCTGGACCCGGAAAAGCATCCTGGGCCAGGGATTCTGTTACAAGCAGAAGTTCTACAACAAGCTCCACGGGGTCGAGAGCCACCGCTGTCTCCAGATGACTCCGAGCCTGCCCTTCTGCGACCACAAGTGCGTCTTCTGCTGGCGGAACACCGACCTAACTTACCCGAGGTGGGATGGCCCGCACGATGGGCCAGCCGAAATTTTGGACGCCGCGATCGGAGCACAGCGCCTCCTGCTGAGCGGCTTCAAGGGCAACCCCGACGCGGACCGGCGGAAGTGGGAGGAGGCCCAGGACCCGACGCTCTGTGCGATATCTCTCGCCGGCGAGCCCACTCTATACCCGAAGATCAGCGAACTCATCGCCGAGTGCAAGCGCCGGGGGATGGCCGCCTTTCTGGTGACGAACGGACAGCACCCGGAGGTCATGAGAGAAATCGAGGAACCGACCCAGCTCTACATCTCAGTCGTGGCACCTGACGAGGAGACCTACCGGAAGGTCTGTAGGCCCCAGATCCCAGGCGGCTGGGAGCGGCTGAATGAGAGCCTTGAGCTGATGCCGTCGTTCAAGTGCAGCAAGGTTCTCCGCCTCACTCTGGTCAAGGGACTGAACCTCAAGGACGCTTCCGGATACGCGAAATTAATCGAGAAGGCGAGGCCGGACTTCGTCGAGCCCAAGGGGTACATGTTCGTGGGGTACTCGCGACAGCGGCTGAAGATGGAGAACATGCCCCGTCACGAGGAAATCAAGGATTTCGCCGGGGAACTAGCGCGCGAGACGGGCTACGGGATCAGCGACGAGTCGGAGCCGAGCCGCGTGGTTTTGCTGAAGAGGTAAGGGAATTAGGCGCGGATTTTTATTGAGTGACCACCGAGTTAGTGCGGGCCTGATTTAATGAATGAAATGGTGGACCGAGCGCGCCGCTACTTGGACGCTCGGGAGGAGGTTCGCGAGCAGGTGCTCGAGGCCTCGCGCAAGGTCGTCAGGAACTCCGCGCGGGCTATGGCGGCGTTGCACAGAAAGGACCAAGCCACGGTTCAAGACACGCTGAAGAAAGCTGAGGAAGGGATAAAACTTCTCGCGGAAGTCGTTGAGCGGAACCCGTACTTGGAGGCCTACGGCCCGATATCGGCCGCCTACCGCGAATTCGCTGAGGTGGAGCTCACGCGGGCACTCGTCGACGGACAGGAATTTCCTGGGCCGGAGGAGCTGGGAGTTCCGTACAAGCCCTACCTCGCGGCGCTCGGCGATGCAGTAGGCGAACTCAGGCGCCATGCTCTCGATCTGATTCGTGCCGACGAGGTTGCCGAAGCAGAGCAGACGCTTAAGCGGATGGAGGAAATTTTCGATCTATTGATGGAATTCGACTACCCGAACTCGATTCTCCCCGGAGTGAGGCACAAGCGCGACGTCGCCCGAAGGATCCTCGAGGAGACCCGGGGCGATGTCACCACGGCGCTCAGGCAGCGAAAACTTGAGGAGGCCCTGAAGCGGGCGGAGCGGAAGCTGGAGGGTTGAGATGAGATTTGACGCGAAGAAGATCAAGCGGGAGGCCGATCGGGACTACGAAAAAGCCTGGCTGGACTCCGGGAAGCTCATCCGGAATCGCGGAAAACTCTTCTCGCGCAAGGACAAGTCGCAGCCCCACCCCTTATTTGATTTAATCCAAAAAACCCGTCGAACTCTGCTCAAGCTCGGATTTCGCGAGGTCGCGGTTCCTGTGCTGGTCGACAAGCGCGAGGTCTACGCCCAATACGGCCCGGAGGCGCCGGTGATCCTCGACCGGGTCTTCTTCCTGGCCGGCCTAGAGCGCCCGGACATCGGCATCAGCCACAAGAAACTCGGGGAAATCCGGGAGGTGGTCCCGGGGTTCAGGGACGTGAAAAAGCTCCAGTCAATCTTCAGACGGTACAAGGAGGGCGAGATCGGCGCGGACGACCTGCCAGAGGTCCTGATGAGGGAACTCAAGCTGAAGCAGGAGCAGGCGACGGCTTTGCTCTCGCTTTTCGAGGAGTTCAGAAGGCTCAGGCCCGTGCCGATGGACCTGACGCTCCGATCCCACACCACTGCGGGCTGGTTTTCGGTCCTCGAGCGGATGCAGCGGCGCGAGCCCCTGCCGCTCCAGCTCTTCTCGATAGGGCCCAAGTTCAGGCGGGAGCAGCGCCTCGACGCGACGCACCTCTACGAGTCCTGGACCGCCTCGGTGGTGGTGATGGCGGAGGAGATCAGCCTCGGGGACGGGGAGCGCCTGGTCCGGGAGGTCCTACGGGAACTCGGCTTCAAGGGCGTCAAGTGCAAGCTCAATCGCGCGACCTCGAAGTACTACGCACCGCGGACTGAGTTCGAGGTTTTCGTGAAGCACCCGCGGACGAAGAAGCTGGTTGAGCTCGGCGATGCTGGCTTCTACAGCCCGGTGGCGCTGGCGGAGTACGGGATCGACCGCCCGGTTTTCAACTTGGGGATCGGGCTGGAGCGCGTGCTTATGGTCCAGAGCGGCGAGCCTGACATCCGGGCGCTGGTCTTTCCGCACCTCTACCGGGAGGCCGAGTTTTCGGACGAGGAGCTCGCCGGTATGATAAAGATCGAGCGGGGGCCGGAGACCAAGATAGGAAAAAAGATCGCCCAGACAATCGCGCGGACGGCCAAGCGATACCGGGACCGACCGAGCCCGTGCGAGTACAAGGCGTTCGGGGGCAAGCTATTTGGTAAAAAAGTGCTCGTCCGCGTGGCCGAGCCCGAGGAGAGGACGAAGCTGATAGGACCCGCTGGGTTCAACGAGGTCTATGTCTACGACGGCAACGTGATTGGGGTGCCGCCTAGGGGCTGGAAGCGCGACGAGTTCTTGCGGAAGATCCGGAAAGAGGGAACATCTGCTGAAATCAGCTACATGGACGCTTTCGCGGCCTTGGCGGCGAGTGAGATAGAGCAAGCCGCGCGAGGAAAGAAGCGGAAGGCGAAAGTCAGAGTGCCGATAGTGAAGCTTCCGAGCGACATCAATCTGAAAATCGACGAGCTGGCGCAGCGGTACATCACGGACAACAAGAAGCGAATTGACGTGCGGGGGCCGGTCTTTGCGACAGTCGTGGCAGAAATCGGCTAGAATCAAGAGGTTCGGCACCCACTCGAAGATTAGGACGGCTATCGGGGAGGGCCGATAAAGCTGGCGCATTATCTGAGGGGATGAAACGGCGGGGAAATCTCGGAAGAAAAAAAGACAGGCAATGAGAAAGGGTGAAGTAGATTTACATTATGTGGTCACGCGGATTCTGAACGTTCGCTTGAGTGAATTCTTTGTCATGGCAGAACCCAAACGTGGAAAAATCATTGAGATAATCCAAACAGGCGGTCTTAAGGAAATTCTGAGTTATAAAGAAACAAATAACCCGATTTTCCCCTATGCTGCTTGGTTACTCGCTTTCAGAGACGGGCTCTGGGAAGATTCGGAAGAGGACAAAATGAATAAAAACGTCTTCAAAGAGCAAATGAGTTGTCTCTTCTCCTTCTACAGGGGGATTCCGAGGCGAGTTAGGAGATCTCACAAAAAACTAACTAGGTCGCTTGAACTTTGCTTTAGAGATATCGACGAGTATTTCGAATTCCCCTTTTTCAGCAACATGATCGATGAGGCAAAGAGGAGATACGCGCTCCTAACGACGCTGGGGCTGTTCTTAATGGGGCTTGGTTTAGGCGTGGCGTTTGGGCTACCAGCAATTGGGGTGGGGGGGAGCGTTGCCGTGATAGGTTTCACCCTAATAATACTCAGTCCGCTGATAATCGTTCCTCCGGCTTTTGAATATGTTAGTCTGTCTCGCGCTCAGCGCCGCCTTAAAATGGTTTAGTCCAAAGCGGCTTTGCACTTAAAGTCTCGTTTTCAGGCCATTTTAGGTGCAGAACTCGACTTTAGGTGCAGAGGTAATTCTTTCGTAAACCTATTAATGGAAAAAATGAAATCAATTCTGGGGGGTGGTGTCCACGGCTAGATTGATGGAGCTGGAAGATGCCGAGCAAATTATTGAGGACTATGCCAAAAAGAGGATTAAAGAAGGTGAAGTGAAAACCGTTAATGTCGAGTCCTCGAAACTCATTGGTAGGGGAAGGAAAGGAAAGTACCCCGTCTGGAGGATGAGGGGGCACGCTACCTACAAAAAGAAAGGAATTTTGGGTGGAACAGGAAAAATGGAATTTAAAGCGCAGATAAACGCGCGCAATGGAAAAGTGTTGGAGTTCGAGGAGTATTGAATCTGAATAAGAAAACATCTAAGGCGACGCTAGAATCGATTATTGTGTGAAGCCACAAGCGATAATAGTCTACAGTAAAAAATTTACACGTGTAACAAACTCAACCCATCTCTTTCTTCATGGCGTCGGTCGCTAGTTGATGCGCCGCTCGGATGGGTTCGGGCAGCCGGTACTTCCCCGCCGTCTCGAGGGTTATCTCGATCGCCCGTTCCAGTGAGATCTTGTGCCCCACGCTCACGTAGACCGGCTGCACATCGACCTTCGTCCTGAGCACCGCCCCGATCGTCTCCTCGCCGTCCTTCAGCAGCGAGTGCGCCCCGCGCTCGTTCGGCGGGGCCTTTGCCTCCCCGCAGAGCCGGCTTTTGGCAACGCCGAGCGTCGGGCGGCCGATAAGCACGCCCAGGTGCGACGCGAGACCGGCGCGCCGGGGGTGGGCAAACCCCTGGGCCCCGACCATGTAGACGTCGGCCTCCATCCCCCTGACCACCTTCAGCATGGGGCCCAGCTCCCTGAAGGCGAGGAAGGTCGGGATGTACGGGAAGTCCACCTTGACCCCCTCCACGCGATATTTGAGCACGTTCAGCCCCCGGTAGTCGAGCACCGCGCAGGCGGCGTAGGCTTGGTCGCCTCGCGTGAAGGAGATGTCACACCCGGCGATCGTCTCGAGCTTCCGCACGCGGTCCTTCTTATCGACCTGCTTCGCCACGCGCTTCTGAATTCTCGCGAGTTCGTCCAGGTTGGTCCCGGGGGGTTTGAGGATCGGCAGCATGGGCTTCAGCCAACGTTTGTTCCACGGGCTCTTTGGGTTTTCGGATATTGCTATCAACAAAAGCGCGTGGCGGTGAGTTATTTAATGGGGCGACCAAATGGATTGGGGAAGCGAGTGATTATTGCATTCAAAAAGGAGAAGGAGGTCATCCGCACCCTCCTGAAGAAATTCGGGGCTTCGGACGAGGAGGCCGGGGCTACCGCCGAGGTTTTGGCGGAGGCCGATCTCCGCGGTTTTGGCTCCCATGGCATCCTCCGCCTGCCGTATATCCTCCGGGCTCTGAAGCGGGGCACGATAGTCCCGAACGCCGAGATAAAGGTGATCAAGGAGACCCCAGCGACGGCCCTCATCGACGGGGGGCACGGGCTGGGCCATCCAGTCGCGGCGCGCGCAATGGGGTCAGCGGTCGAGAAGGCGAAGAAGCAGGGAGTCGGGGCGGTAGGGGTCCACAACACGAATCACTTTGGAATAGCTGGCTACTACGCTGAGATGGCTACGCGCGAGGGGTTGATCGGCATCGTGACCACGACGACCGATGCGCTCGTCCACCCGTGGGGAGGGGTCGAGCCCCTGCTGGGGACCAACGCCTTGGCGATCGGCGTCCCGGGCGATCCCCCGATCCTGCTTGACATGGCGATGAGCGTCGCTGCGCGGGGAAAGCTCGTCAAGGCGATGAAGGAGGGAAAATCGGTCCCCGAGGGTTGGGCGATCGGCCCAGATGGCGAGCCGGCGACCGACCCGAAGAAAGGACTGGAGGGTGCCCTCAGTCCGTTTGGCGGGGTCAAGGGCTATGGACTCGCGCTCGCGCTCGAGGTGTTGGCGGGCCCCCTGGTGGGCGCAGCCGCCGGCAAGGAGGTGGTCGGGACGCTTGAACCGGTAGAGGGCTACAGCACGAAGGGCGATTTCATGATTGCCATCGACCCAGCCGCGTTCGGGTCGGCTGAGGAGTTCAAGGTCCGCGTCCAGAAGTTCGTGGCCCAGATCAAGGAGTCCCGCAAGGCCCCAGGCGTCGAGGAGATCCTTGCGCCGGGAGAGCCGGAACTCCGAACCCGCGAAAAGCGACTCAAGGAAGGCATCCCAATCGCGGACGAAATCTGGGACGAGCTTGTCAAAATTGGAAATGAAGCGGGCGTGGATCTGAAGAAGCTAGCCTGATGTTTTAGCCAAGTTTTCGTATCGCTGCTTCCGCCGCGACCACGAGCGGCTCGTTGCAGTCACAGACCGGCGGGGCGTAGCAGTATTCGATTTTCGAGAGTTCCTCGACAGTCATTCTCTTTTGAATCGCCAGCGCCAGCATGTTCACGCGCTCGGCCGCGCCCTCGGTGCCAACCACCTGTCCGCCTATTATCCGGTGGTCCACGGGCAGGACTAGGAGTTTCACGATGATTGGCTCGGCCCCCGGGTAATACTTCGGCCTGCTCATGACTCGGGTCCTGGCGCTGAGCGGCGTGAAGCCGGCCTCCTTCGCAGCGTGAGTGGTCAACCCAGTCGAGGCCACTTCCAGACCGTACGCGCTGGTCACCACGGTGTTGAGGGTCCCCGCGTAGGTCGCGTCTCCACCCGCCGCGTTAACGCCGGCGACCTTGCCCATGCGTATGGCGGTCGTCGCCAGCTGGCTCATTATCGGGCGCTTGGTCAGGGGGCAGTAGCTCTCGGCGCAGTCCCCAGCCGCGTAAATGTCTGGGACATTCGTCCGGAGGTGATTGTTCGTCTTAATCCCGCCAGTCTCGCCCAGCTCGATGCCAGCTTCCTCAGCCAGCTTGGTCTCTGGTTTTACTCCCGCCGCAACTATGACCAAATCGGTGGGAATTTCCTTCTCTTCGACGACGACTGATTTTACCTTGCCGTCGCCGCGGATTTCTTTCACGGATTTCCCGCAGATTACTTTGATATCTTTGTCGCAGAGGCGCTCGGCGACGGTCTCCACCATGTCCGGGTCCAACATCCCCGGCAGGAGCGATGGGAGCATCTCTATTATGGTTACCTTCAATCCACGTTCTTGCAACGCAGCCACAACTTCAATGCCAATGACTCCTCCCCCGATGACTACCGCCTTTTTCGCATTCTTGAGTTCGTCCATTATTGCCCGCCCATCTTCGACGGTCCTCACTACGTGCACTCCCTTGAGTTCGATGCCAGGTATGGGGGGTTTGAACGCGTAGCTGCCCGTCGCTATGATTAGCGAGTCGTATTTGAGCGTCTCATTGTTCTCGAGCGATGATATCGTAACAGTTTTCTTGCTCGGGTCGATGGCGGTCGCTTCCGCTGAGGTCCGCACTTCGACGCCCGGCAACTGCGGGGCAGATTCGATCAGATCCGCGATGTCCTTGATTTCCCCTCCTATCGCGAAGGGGATTCCGCACGGGTGGTAGATTGCGTACGGGAGGCGCTCAATTGCCGTTATCTTCGCCTCGCGGTCGGTCACTCGCGCCGCGGAGGCCGCGGTCAGTCCGGCAGCCTCGAAGCCGACGATGACGATATGTTTCAACTTTTACCCTCCCTTTCGGCGGAGCGTTCGAGTACTTCCACGACCGGGAGTTTTTCACCCGACAGGAAGCTCAGGCACGCTCCTCCGCCGGTACTCACGTGGCTGATCTGGTCTATAATTCCTGCCTCTCCGGCGGCCGCGACCAAGTGCCCGCCCCCGATGATGGTGAACGCATCGGAGTCGGCCATGGCCTTGAGGATTCCATTCGTCCCCTTGGCGAACTCTGGCTTCTCGAAGAACCCGACCGGACCGTTCGCGACGACTGTCTTCGCGCCCTTGATGAGCTTCGAGTAACTGTCCATGGTCTTGCTCCCAATGTCGTAGGTTGGAAACTCGGTCGGCAGTCGGTCAACGTCCAGATCTTCCGCTCGCCCGTCCTTCTCGATCCGCACGTCCTGAGGCAGTTTTATCTTATCATCGTGAGTGCGCAGCAATTCTTTCGCGCGACCAATCTCCTTGTCATATCCTCTCTCGGTCAGGATTTTGAGGTTAGCCCCCCCGAGTTCGTGACCGGCAGCGGCTAGGAACGTTTGACTCACCAGCCCTCCGGTGAGCACTTGATCTGCGATTTTCCGCTCGAGCACGTGTTCGGTCAGGTCTAGTGAATCTTCGAC
>CAZKSL010000027.1:0-9243 GCA_964555495.1 Hadarchaeota archaeon (SeqCode) | reverse complement strand
TGGAGCGCATTTACGTTCTCGAGCGCGGGAATCCAAAAGAGGATAAAGAGTGCGAGGAGGAGAAGCCGAAGGAAGAACCGCCGAAGAAGGAAGAGAAACCTGCTGAGAAGGAAGAGGGGCCCAAGGAGAAACCCAAAGAGGAAGCTAAGCCAGAAAAGGAAGAAAAACCTTCAGAGAAGAAGGAGGAGCCTAAGGAGAAACCCAAGCCAGAGAAGGAAGAGAAGCCCGAGGAAAAACCGCCCGAAGGGAAAGAGGGGCCGAAAGAGGAAGTGAAGGAGAAACCATCTGAGAAACCGAAGGAGGAGAGGGAGAGTGGCGAAAAAGGAGAAGAAAAAGCCTGAGGAAGAAGAGAAGCCCGAGGGGAAGCCCGGGAAGAAAGAAGAACCCGAGAAGGGCAACCCCGAGGAAAAGCCGGAGGGAGATAAGAAATCCGGAAAAAAGCCCGAGGGCAAGGAGCCAGAAGAGGGAAAGGAGCCCCCAGAGGAAGCGAAGGAGAAGCCAAGGGAAGAGGGCCTGTCTAGGGAACGCCCGAAGAAGAAACCCAAAGAGAAAGAAAAACCCGCCGAGAAGCCGAAGAAGAAGCCAAAGAAGCGCAGGGAGAAGGGCGCGAAGTCAAAGCTCTACAAGCTCGAGGGTGAAAAGGTCGAGAGGCTCAGGCCGTACTGCCCGCGCTGTGGTCCCGGGATTTTCATGGCCGATCACGGCAACCGCTTCGCGTGCGGCAAGTGTGGGTATACTGATTTTAAGAAGTAGGGCTGGAGTACAGAATGAGAGTAACTAAATTTAGAATAAAAAATTACAAATCAATAAAGGACTCTGGGGACTGTTATCTAGATAGCAAGATCACGATCTTAGCAGGTAGAAATGAGGCTGGAAAGACCGCCATAGTGGAAGCACTAGGGGACTTTAGCATCGATAGGGAAATAAGGGAGGGCGCAATACCAATTCACGATAAATCTCTTAATCCAGAAATAGAATTATCAATAGAACTGGACAAAGAAGATTTGAACAAAATAGTTGAGGAGTTTAAACCTGAAAATTTAGAAGAAGACAAAGTCTCATTGGTTGTGAAAAAAGTATATCCAAAAAAATATACAGTTTCGGATGGATCGATCTCCTTATTTATCCAAGGAAAGAAAGAGTCAGTAAAAGAAATCTCTAAATCAATAAAAACATTTGAAGAGAAACTTGCAAATTTCCCCATAGACAAAAGTTCTGTTAAGGATTTAAGGCAACCCCTCGATTTGAAAAATTATGAACCAAAATTCAAAGAAGGTGTAACTAAGGAAGAGCAAAACAAGATAAGCGAAGAAATTAAAAAAATAATCCCACATATAGAAAAACTAAATTCTGTCAAGCAATCTCAAACCCGCTTTGAGGATTTTGTTAAATCTAACTTCATTCCGAATTTTATTTTATTCACGACGTTTGAGGATGTGCTACCAGACCAAATAGCTATCTCTCAAGCAAAAGATAACCCCCTAATAAAAGACCTGAGTTTGATTAGTAGCTTGGATTTTGATAGGATTCAACCATCTGCACCTCCAGACGAAAGAGAAAAACACAGAGAAAGGGTTAATATCAAATTTACAGATGAATACATACAATTTTGGACACAAGATCACTCAAATTTATATTTTTGGTGGGATTCTAACAACATATACTTTCGGATAAAGGAAGGCGGGGAACTTTATAAGCCAGCGATTAGGAGCAAGGGGAGACAGTGGCATCTAGCATATTACACAAGGGTAACAGCCAGGAGCGTAGAAAGTAAGAACAACATAATTCTAATAGATGAACCCGGCCTTTTCCTGCACGCCAAGGCTCAAAAAGATATTTTACAAAAGTTAGAAGAGTGTGCGCACCGAACTCAAATTGTATACACTACGCATTCACCCTACCTTATACCCTCCGGTAATTTAAATCGAGTGAGGTTAGTCATTAAATACGAGAACGCAGGAACAAAAATAGAAAAGATCACGGCCGAAGCTGATAAAGAAACCTTAACACCAATTCTCACAGCTATAGGGGAAGATTTGTCTGTGGGTATAAAGGCAGATAAGGGGAATAGCATCGTAGTTGAAGGATATTCTGATTATCTTTGGGTCACCGCTTTTAGAAAGCTTCTAGATATCCAAGCGGAGTTAAACTTTGTCCCAGCTGTAGGCGCAGACTCTTCGGTTCATGTGGGCAGTATCCTATTCGGATGGGGGCTAGATCCTATATTTATTCTCGATAATGACGAAAAAGGACAGCGCGTCAAAAGAAAGCTAAAAGAAAAATTATCTATTAGTGAAGATCGGATAATCTTTGTGCCCGAAGATAGAGTGGGTTCTATTGAAAATTTATTTTCTGAGGAAGATTTCAAAAAGCACATAGGGCTAAATACCGATTACAGCAAGGTCTTGTTAGCTACTCATTTTTACCAAAAAGTTGAAGAGAGAAAAATAAAACTTTCTGATTTCAGTGAAGAAACAAAATATAATTTTCAAACTTTGTTCAAAGAATTGAAAAGACTGACAGCATGAAAACTAAAAACGAATTTCAGCAAGCAGTTGATAGAAAATTTGAACTCGAAAGAAAAAGAAAAGAGACGCTTGGGAGAATCAAGAGAGGATTGATGAACGACTTACTTGTTGACGGAAAAAGAGCAGAAGCCACGGGATGATAAGATGTTGGCCGAAAATTTTGTGGTCAAGGGAACCTTTTTCCAAGCAAAGCCGGAAGCCGAGGATTTCAAGAGTTCTTTGGATAGGATAAAGAGCATGTTAATAGAGAGCCTGAGGTCGAAAGGATACAAGTACTTTGGACCGGTCTCTTCTTTGTACAAATATCTAGAAATGGAGTTTCGTCGCTGGATCCCAAGTGAAAAAAAATCTTTTTTGAAAAGAAGACCAGATCCCAGCAAGACATACTTTAAGGCTTTAGAAAACACAAGAAATGATTCCCCTTGGACGATTAGAGTTTATCTCTATTATGGGAAATTTAAAGGGAGCGAAGGGGTATTCATCGAGATAACATCTGAACCGGCAATATTCTATAAGATAACTCAGTTGCAACCAGATATCACCATAAGGGAAGAAGAATACAGCTACATTGTTTATACTAACAAAGAATTTGTAGGCGGAGTAGCAAAATCCCTAGCATGTGTTTCAGTTAAAGAGCCAAAAACTCTCGTGGAGTACATCAAGACAGAGGTATCTGAGAAACTTAAAACATTTAATTTTGGCAGAATTGCAGACTTGATGGAGAACGGCAGAAAACAAATAGAACTCGGTAAGACTCAATATGGATTAGGGGATCTTCGGGCCGCCACTGAGAATTTCTTATTTGAACTTATCAATAAACTCGGAGAGAAGCCATATCCACTAGACAAACCGGAAAAAAATATTGAGTTACTAGGAAGCATGGGATATCTAGACGAAAAACCAAAAGGTTTGATAACAAAGACCTTATACAACGGAATTTACAAAATTCTATCCGATAAAACAACGCATAGAAGAGAATCTGTAAATTTGTTTGATGCGAGATTGTATTTCAATCTGACAGAGCAAATTTTTGATTATTTGCTCGATAAAATCATGAAGTACAAAATCAAAGTAAAATAAAATGCAGACTTTTACCGAAAAATTTACAGTTGAAAACCACATCATCGACAAGCTGAGGGAAAGGGGCTGAAAGTACACTTTGTTCAAATATCGGTTCTTCATCCAAGAGTATCCCGGTCGTCGTTTCTGGCTGATTTCATGGCTAAATCAAGTGCACCGCCGAGGCCTTGAACGTCAGGTAAACTTTGGACCCAACACTCGGCTTCATGTCCAAGAAGGACTTCTTGGTTATCATCACCGTGAACTCCCGCCCGGCGTCAACCTTTAATTTCACCGTCGCCCCGCGGTCAGATATCTCGGTGATTCTCCCCTTGAGCGTGTTTCTCCCGCTCGACTTGATCGGCCTCTTCGACAGTAGTATCTCGTCCGGCCTGATGCAGACTTTCACGTCGCCTTCCCTACCGGTCGCAGCCTCGATTTTAGCGCCATCGAGGTTTATCTCGAAGATGTTTTCCTTCGCCCTCGACTTGCCCTTGAAGATGTTTTCGACCCCGACGAACCCCGCGACGAACTCTGACTTCGGGCGCCTGAAGATCTCGTCTGGTTCGCCCACCTGAACGATCCGCCCGGCGCTCATGACCCCGATTCGGTCCCCGAGCAGGGTCGCCTCCTCGTGATCGTGGGTCACGTGGAGGGTTGTGACTCCCGAGTTCTCGTGGATGCGCCTCAGCTCCCCGCGCAGATGCTCCCTGGATCTGGGATCAACCGCGCTGAGAGGTTCGTCGAGCAGGAGCACCTCTGGCTCTAACACCAGCGCCCGCGCTAGTGCGGTCTTCTGCTGTTCTCCTCCGCTGAGGGTCGAGGGATACCGTCGGGCGAGGCGGTGGATGCTAAGCAGGCGCATGATCTCGCGGGCCTTTCGCCTAGCCTTCGAGTGGGGGATCTTTCGCAGGTCCAGCCCAAACCGAACGTTCTGCTCGACAGTGAGGTGCGGGAAGAGGGAGTAGTCCTGGTAGACAAACCCGACCCCGCGCTCCTCTGGCGGAACTCCTGTAATCTCCCTGTCGTTCAGCCAGATTTCCCCACGATCGGGCGAGTGGAACCCCACGATCAGCTCCAAGAGGAGAGTCTTTCCGGCTCCCGTGGGTCCGAGCACGACGAAGTACTCCCTGTCCTTGATGTCCAGGTTCACTCTCCGCAGTGAGAACTCTGCCCAGCGCTTCGAGAGCCCCCTAACGCTCAACAAATAATCTCCTCCTCAGGTACTTCATGATTATAAATGCCGACAGGGTGACCAAGAGGAGTACCACCGCGACGGCCATCCCGGCGTAGAGCCCCGAGCTGTAGAACTTACCCCAGATCAGCCCCGGCGCTATCATCGGGAAGACCCCGACGAACATAATGACCGCCGCGAACTCACTTATCGCCCGTGCCCAGCTCATTATCGCCCCGCTCAGGATGTGGGGGAAGGCAAGCGGGAGAGCCACTCTTCTGAAGGCCCCCCACTCTGAGGCGCCCAGGGACCGCGCCACCTTCTCCATCCGGGGGTCGACGCTCTGGAAGCCCTCGCGCGCGGAGTTAATGAGGAAGGGTGCCGAGACGAAGAGCATGGCGACCACGATCCCGGGCAGCGCCCCCTCGAATCTGAGGAAGGAGGAGGTCGGCCCACCGATCAGCCCGTTCGTCCCGAAGACGGTCAGCAGCGCAATCCCGGCAACCACGTGGGGAATCGCCATGGGGAGGTCAATCACTCCCTCGATCAGCCCTTTCCCCCGGAAGTCCTTCCTCGCCAGCAGGTAGGCGAGGGGAACCCCAAACACAAAGGCGGCGCCCACCGCGAGGAAGGCTGCGAAGCAGCTGAGCCCGACCGCCCCTAGGACCGCGGGGTCGGTGATGGCACTGGCGAACCCCCCGGCGTCTAACGAAAACTGCCTGAAGAATATGTTCGCTATGGGCAGGACTATGACGGCGAGGAGCAGGACCCCGAGGGCAGCGAAGAGGGCGGTCGTCCGCCCGATCTTCACGCGCTCACCAGTCCCTGAAGTTCATCCGGTAGCTTTGCGGCGTTGTCTGCGACAGCTGGAACGATTGGCGGCTGCCCCAGATCCTCGAAGATCTGCTGCCCGTCCTCGGTTATCAAGAGCTTCACGAAGTTGATGGCATCCTCCTCGTGCTCAGCGCTCCTCGGGATGGTCACACCGTAGACAATTGGCTTGGCGGTGATGGGATCCTCATCCTCAAGTTGCACCTCAACTCGGCTGTAGGCGTTCTCGTATTCTACCTCGCCAAGGTTAATGTTGGCCGGGAGCTCCACAAATTCGAATCCGTATTGAACTGCGACGCTCCGATACTCGAACGCGTAGTCAATACTACCTGCTTCAAGCAGGGTGAGGAGATCCATCGACTTGCTCTCGATTCTCACCTTCTCGGTGTCTGGGTTCAAGTCCTCAGTCGGCGGAACCTCAATCGACCAAGTGTTGTCAGCTTGGCTCGCTGTGATTTCGGAGTTGGCCGCAATCAGATCATCGAATATCGTGGAGTTGTTATAGTAGATCTCCGCGAGCTGGGCGACCATCACCGAGCGGTATCCACAGGGGTCGTCGTTTGGGTTGGCGAACCCAAAACGCACGCCTGACTGCCCTAGGATTTCGTACCAGTTGTTTTCGTCAATCTCGCTCGCCCCCTCGCTCCCGGTGGTGTAGGTGATTACCATCTCGTTCCGCGCAAACTGGATGTACCAGTCCGCGTACTCGGGGATCATCATGTCGCGGATTAGAGAGTAGTCCGCCACCGCGATGATGTCGGCGCTCTTCCCGAGTTCGGTTACCTTCCTGACTGCTATCACGCTGCCGGATGGTTCACGCTGTACGTCCACGCCGTACTGGTTCTCGAACAACTCCTCCAGCTCCTCGAGCGGCTTGGCTAGGCTCCCGGCGTGAAAGACCCGTAGAGTCGGCCCCCCTTGGGTGAGTTGAAATGCTACGACTCCCAGAACGGCGGCTGCGATCAGTATAGCAGCAACCTTTTTCATGATACCTCGTGATTGTTAACTCATTATGTTTAAAAACTTAACGTATGTTAAGTGCAAGTGATAAACTAAAGTTCCTTTATTTTGACGCCTAGGACCTTACTAGCGGTTTCCTTGATCTTCTGCCTAATCTCCTCAAGCTCGCGCTGGGTCTCGTTGAGTTCCTCCCGGGCGGCCACGGTTTCGTCCCTGGTCCTTTTCAGCTCCGATTGATGGCTCTCCAAGGAGCTCTTGAGCTGGCTTCTCTGCTTCAGTAGGGGGGACCGCTCGTACTCCTCCCCTGCGGCCTTCAGCTCAGCCTCTAGACGCGCGTGTTTTTCCCTGAGGCCGACCAGCGTTTGGCGCTCTAGGAGTTCCTTAATGTGCTCAAGCTTCTTTCGCCGCTCCCGCGGCCGCAGTTTGATCTTCTCCTCTTGGATGATCTTCTGCAGGTGCTGGAGGATGGACGCGAAATTTGGCAGGTCATCGGTCTCGGAGAACGCCGCCCGGAAGGGGTCGTCGAGGTATGAGTCTAGGGCCTTGTGGGCCCCCCTGTCGAGCGGGTACTCCCCGGCCGTGGCGAGTTTCCTCATTTTCCGCAGCGGGCGGGCTATGGATGAGACGGTTGAGTTGATGGAGCTCTGCACTCCCTTGAGTTCACCCTCGAGCTTGGAGCGCCTTTTTTCAAGATTCTCCAGCTTCCGGAAGTCATCGCTCTTCGTCAGGTGCTCGATCTCCTCCGTTTCCTTGGCTTGGGCCTTCTGGAGCTCCCCGGCCCGGGCCTCGAGAGAATTCAGGCGATCCCTGAGAGTCTCAGACCTCTGGACCAGCTCTCGGTAACGCCCCACCGCGGAGGATATCTCATCGAGCTCCTGGATTCGGGATTTTGCATGCTCGAGCGCATCGTTCAGACGACCGGCGGCCCCCTGTGTCCTCTGAGCCAGTCTCCCAATCATCTGCATCTCTTGGCCGAACAGCATCCCGACGTACCGCCCGTGCGATGTGACGGCTCTGCCCAACAGGTTCACGGCGCGAGTGAGGGTGGAATTGAACGACTGCAGATTCTCCCAAGTGGCCTCTGAAGGTGGCCCCATCCCGTCGGTGGCGCGGGAGATCTTATCGATGAGCAGGCGCTTCGCCTCCCCGGCCGACTTGTACAGGCGCGGGTGCACCTCCTCCTTAGTCTCTGCCCCGGAGAGGATCTCGGCCTCTTCCTTGAGGCGGTCGCGCAGGGTTGAGAGTTCCTCGAGCATGGGCCCGCTCGCATTCTCTGCTCTACTGATGGCGTCCTTCTTTAGACTCTCGATCTCCTTTTCGAGTTCGTCAAGGGAGAGCGCCCTGACCTCCGGCTCCTCCGGCTTCCCCTTGAAAATTTTCTTGAGTTTTTCGAACACCATTCAGCTTCCCTATCACTTTGTGGTTGCTTATTGGTTAAAGGAGACGGTGCGCCTGTAGGAAGACTTTAATAGCCGAGTAGCGATGGTAAGCCGATAAAAAGGAGTGAAAAGAGTGTACGGACGAGCAGAGAGAGGAGGACCACCCGCCCCCGTGAAAGAGGGCGAGACCCACACCGTCAAAATAGATGCCAAGGGCAAGGGCGGCGATGGGCTTGCGCGAATCGAGGGCTTTGTGGTCTTCGTACCCGGCGCAGATGTCGGGGCTGAGGTAAAGGTGCGCATCACATCGGTGCGGCGAAGGTTTGCGACAGCTGAAGTCGTTAAGGAGTAAGTCTTTTCCTACTCTGTGACTTTAGCATTTGCCGCTTGGGGTCAGCGGTAGCTCTATCCGAGGATTCTTAGTGGTCGTCAATTTTCTATCCCGGAACCAGCGCATAAATCCTTGGGCGTAGAAAGGTAGTTGGATACTCATGATATGTCTTGGAATTGAGGGCACCGCCCACACCTTTGGCGTGGGGGTCGTGACCTCGGAGGGCGAGATCCTGGCCAACGCCTCCAAGGCCTACGATCCGGGGGAGGGTGGCATCCATCCCCGGGAGGCGGCGCAGGCGCACACGAGGAATGCCCGCGCGGTGCTTGAGGGGGCACTGGGAGAGGCGAAGATTGGCGCCGAGGATATCGACCTCATTTCATTTTCTCAAGGCCCTGGTCTGGGCCCCTGCCTTCGGACGGCAGCAACCGCTGCGCGCGCACTCTCAGCGCGGCTGGGGGTCCCTATAGTTGGAGTCAACCACTGCGTCGCGCACGTTGAGATCGGGAGGCTCGCCAAGGGCGCCAAGGATCCGGTGACTCTTTACGTGAGCGGCGGCAACACACAGGTCATCGCCTTCGACGGCGGCAGATATCGCATCTTCGGCGAGACGCTGGATATCCCAGTCGGCAACTGCCTTGATGTCTTCGCACGCGAGGTCGGGCTCCCCCACCCCGGGGGGCCGAAGGTCGAAAAATTGGCGAGGAATGGCGGGCGCTACCTCGAGCTGCCATACAGCGTGAAGGGCATGGACCTCTCCTACTCGGGGCTGATGACCGAGGCGGTCCGGAAGCATCGCGAGGGGGCCAAGCTGGAGGACCTCTGCTACAGCCTGCAGGAGACGGCTTTCGCCGCGTTGGTCGAGGTGACGGAGCGGGCCGTCGCGCACACGGAGAAGAAGGAGGTCATGTTGACCGGAGGGGTGGCGGCGAATCAGAGGCTGAGGGAGATGATCAAGCTGATGGCGGACGAGCACAGGGC
>CAZKSL010000026.1:0-9504 GCA_964555495.1 Hadarchaeota archaeon (SeqCode) | reverse complement strand
CTGCACATAAATTCGGGACAAATTTTAAAACAGACTTAATTTGTGTGCAAAGCCATTGGGCGAAGCGGGTTTATAAAGATGGAAAGAAATCTGTCTTTGGTGTTCAACTGCGCAGACTCCTGATTCTCGCGGCGATATTAATCTTATTCGCTGCTGCCCAGCCCTTGGTGAGCGCCGAGGAGCCAACCCAATCGGCCGTTTATCGGATCGAGAAAACGCACGAGCTACCGAATCGTAGTGGGAGCACCGCGACCAATGTCGTGGCAACCATTTTCCTCCTCGACAATCGATTGAACTATGCGGGCCAGCACGTGTTGGACGAGGAAATAAAGGTGGACGGAGTTCCCGCCAGTCCGGATATAACTCAAACTGAGGACAACCGCGTGGCGCGATTTTCCCTAGGCACGATAAGCTCACACTTGTCCAAGACAATCACGATTACCCGCGTCATAAGGGTGGACGACATCGAATCAATAGACCCGACAGCGGTTCAGGGCGACGTGCCAAGTGGTCTATCTGCATATACGCAGCCCGTCGATTACCTCTGGGAGAGCGACAACGATGTGCTTAGAGACAAGGCGCTTGAACTCATCGCGGGACAATCCAACCTTTACTATCAGGCCAAGGCAATCTTCGATTTCGTGGAGAATTATCTGATCTACGTGACGCAAACCGAGGCGCATAGCGCCGTCTGGGCTTACAACAACCGCGTGGGAGACTGTAGCGAATTCACCCACCTGTTCTCTGCCCTTTGTCGGGCGGCGGGCATCCCAACGAGATTTGTGTCGGGCTATGGCTACGACCCTAAGAAAGGCGAATCCCTCTCGGACATGGCCCACGCGTTCGCCTTTATTTACTTGCCAGGCGCTGGGTGGACCCCAGTGGATCTGACTTGGAATCGTCCCCAAGGGATGTTTGGAGAGCTGAGCAATGATCACCTGATCGAACTGACAAGCGACGGTGGGAACTTGGGGATGGATAGCGAGATTAGAATCCCAACCAATATAGTCTACAGCCCAGGCGGAGTTGTAGACATCGAATCAACCTCCAGGATAACATGCTTGGTGGCTGTCGAGCCAACGATTTCCGCTGGCTCAAGAATTGAAGACAGCACTTGGAGGTTCACCGTCACAGTCACCAACAATGGCACCCGGAGCGTCTCAAACGTGAATGTGGAGTTGCAGGTCGACAATACCTATTTTGAGGCCCCACCCGCCGAAAACATTGGCGACTTGGGGATAGGGATGCACCAGAATGTGTACTTTGACGTTCACGTGAAACAAAGCGTGGAGAACAGCTCGGTGACTGCAGTTGTAACCTACGATAGCACTTACGGCACATTCAGATCCGAAGGGGAAATTTTGGCCACCGCCCAACTGCCCTCGCCGGCTGCCGAGCTACCCTGGACCACGATGATGATCATCGTCGTAGTAATGGCCGGGTTGGCGGCGGGCATTGCGGCTGTTCTGCGCCGATGAGGTTTTATAGTAGCCACCCAGAATTGTGATTGGTCTATATGTACGGCTTTCAAGGCACCGTGGTCGGACTAAGGTGTAAGGACGGGGTCGCGCTGGCCTCGGACACCCGGGCCACCGCCGCCTACTTAGTGATGAGCAAGCGCGCGCGCAAGGTCTTCAAGATTCAAGATCAAATTGGCGGAGCAATCTCAGGAGTGTCCGGCGACGTTCAGAACTTGGCTGACGTGCTCAGAGCCGAGTCCAACCTCTACCGCCTGCGGGAGGGGCGCCCGATGTCGCCGAAGAGCTTGGCCCAACTCGCGTCGAACATACTCCACGGCAAGCGTTTCTACCCCTACATCGTTTCAGCTATCCTGGCAGGGGTCGGCGATGATGGGCCGCGCCTGTACTTCTTGGACCCCGTGGGAGGGAAGCTCGAGGAGGAGAAGTTCGCGGCGGGAGGTACCGGGGGAACGGTCGCCTACGGCGTTCTCGAGCAGAGCTATCGTGATGATATGACTCTAAAGGATGGAGCAAAGCTTGCGGCGCAGTCCGTCAAGCGCGCAATCGAGCGAGATGCTGCCACGGGAGACAATGTCGTGGTGGCGACCATCGACAAGAGTGGTTACAGCGAACTCTCCGAGAAAGACGTAGAAAAGTTCCTCACATGATCTCAAGTCTCTTCGCGAGTTCCAGTTGATTTATTGTCCCCTTTTTCCTCGAATCATAAACGCGCATAGTATCACCGCTCATCTCGTCAACAACCGCGAGCTCTCCGCCGATCCTGCCGAACTCCAGCTTCATGTCTAGCAGCTCTAGCCCGTGACCCGCGAGAGTTTCCTGGACGAGCGCGCCGACTTTGCGGATTATCTCTTGTATCTGCTTAACTTCCTCGAGCGCGGCCATCCCGAGCCTAACTACCGCGCTCGGTGTAAGCAACGGATCACCCAACGCGTCATCCTTCAGGTTGAACTCGACCAAGTCAAGCTCCGCCATCGGTTTGACGCGTCCTCTGTAACGAGTTAGAAAACTCCCGTAGGCGCGCCGACGGTAGATCACCTCCAAATCGAGCCTCTCGGAAGGGCGAACCTCCATCTCGACATCTGAGCGAAGTCGCAAGAAGTGATTTTTCACCTCAGCCTCACTCAACCTCTTAAAAAAGTACGCAGCGGTCTTGAGCGAGGCCTCGGCCTTGCCCTCCAGCTCACCAACGGCGAAGTCTCCACCCGGGTCAATATTACCAGCGTCGTCTCCGGTCACTGAGTCTTTGAATCTTAATATCCAGTGTTCGCCATCGCGGAGGACTTGCTTCGTCTTCCCCTCGTAGATAACTTCCACTAAATCACCGAGCGGATATGTCATCAGCGATATCGGCGAGCCCTAGCTCCTCAAGCTTCGCCCGCGTCGGTTTGCCGTTCGAGTCCCAGCCCCTCATGCGGTAGTAGTGGTCTAGCATATGGTCCAGCTCCTCTTGGGATACTCTCTGTCCCTTCGAAGGGCCATCCTTAATCGGCTCCTTCATCAGGCGAGGAGGGAGGGCATCGTCCTTCCTACTTATACCCTCGCGCACGTTGAACGCTCGCTCGAGGTTGTAAACGCGCTCGCCCAGTTTGAGCAGCTCGCGACTGTCCGGCTCGTATCCGTGGACGGCCTTGAAGAAATCTATTAGCTCCTCTACGAAGTAGAGGTGTCGCGTGAACTTGCAGATCCCGACGATGTCGTAAAGAGTCATGACGTCCTCCATAATCTTGACGTAGCCCTTGTTCTCCGTGGAGAGCCTGTCGATGTTCCTAAACCTCCACCACCCTCCACTGAGTTCCGAACCGTACGCGCAGGCACGGAGATGGCACGCTCCTCGCGTGGAGGTCGCATAGGCTAGGGCATGCCCCTTCATGCCCCGGACGTCGTACGCTGGGGGCTCTAACCCTTTGACGTGGATCGCGAAGTCTGAGGAGTTCTTCCCCAGACGTCGTGAGGCCTCGCGAACCCCCTCCGCCAGAAGATTACCTATGCTCTGTCGATTGGCAATCATCGGGAGCAACTTGAGAACAGCTTCAGCGTTGCCAAAGCTTAGATCAATCCCATTTACATCCTTGCTGGAGAGCAGTCCCCGCTCAAAGCACTCCATAGCCCAAGCAATCACTCCGCCCGCCGAAATCACGTCTATGCCAAGCTCGTCACACAGCTGGTTGGCTCTGGCGAGAGCTTCCACATCCGAGTTGCCGACGAGGGAGCCGAGCGCGAACTGTGTCTCATACTCCGGCCCATCGACCATCGTGCCAGCGTACTTGCCTTTCTTTATGACAAAGACTTTTCCACACGGCTTAATGCACCCAAAGCAGCCCTCGTTCCTAACCGAGTACTTCGGGACCCAGTTCTGCGGAGCGATCTCCTTGCAGCCCTCGAAGACCGAGTCCTGCCAGTTGCGCGTCGGAAATACTCCGTATACCTCGTTTATGGTCCCGATGAACTCGCCGGTCCCGTACTGCACATCTGCGATTGTGCTCGGGTGGGTTGTGATGCGCTCGTACCAACGTTCGATGAGTTCGCTCATAAACTCAGGATCTGCGATTTTGAGCCCCCTGGTGCCCCGAACTGCTATCGCTTTCAGGTTCTTGGAACCCATTACTGCACCCAGGCCAGTCCGCCCCGCCTGACGGTATTCGCACTCCACGCTGGCGAATTTCACTTGGTTCTCGCCTGCCGGGCCGATAGCGGCAACCATCGCTCGCTCTCCTAGGTCGCCCTGCACATTTTTTATCGTCTCAGATGTGGTTTGTCCGGCCAGACTCGTGGAGTCCCGAATGGTCACATCGTCATCGTTTACCCAGAGATATGACAACTCCTCTGCCCTGCCTTTCACCACTAGGGCATCATAGCCCGCGTACTTCAGCTCGGGTCCTATCCCGGCCCCGAAAAAGGACTCGCCGAGGCAACCAGTGAGAGGCGACTTGGCGTAGAGCCCCGTCTTGGATGCCTCAGGCACCGGCGAACCACAGAAAGATCCCGGGGCCATAATGAAACAATTCTCGGGCCCCAGCGCGTCGGTCTTCGCCTCGGTGTTGTCGTAGAGGAGCCTAGCTGCGAAGCCATTCCCGCCAACGTATTTTCGAGCAAACTCGTCGTCCAGCTCGCGCTTGGTGACCTTCCTGCTCGAGAGATCAACGTACAGGACTTCCCCACCGTATCCGTCCATTTACTTCACCTCAATCGCGTCAAACGGGCAGTACTTGACGCACAATGGGTCCCCTCCACAAAAATCGCATTCTTTGCGGATATGCGGCACATCGAGCTTGAGTGATGAGCGATTAATCCAAATTCTGGACTGGTCCTGCCCACAGACGCCTCCGTGGTGCAGAGAGCACACTAGCATACAGAACCTGCAGCCTGTGCATTTGCTCTTATTTACGACCAATTTCATTCTCGCCACCGGACTAACCGCTACTGTTTAAACTCATCTATTAGGGGTTTGCTCTATAAATATAACACTGTTATAATTCAGTCGTTGAAAAGTCTTAAATTTATGCAAGCGCTTTGGTATTCAGCAGGTGCTCGATTGAAAGTTCCAGGATACGTCGGGAAATTCAGCGGGAAGGATTTTCTGAACACACAGGACTTTGGCCAGGACGAGCTGAAGCAGATTTTGGATGCCGCTGAGGATTTAAAGAAGAAGTTCAAGTCGAGGGCTCAAACGCCGTACCTCCCTGGGCGGACCCTCTTCATGCTTTTCTACAACCGCTCCCTGAGGACTCGGAACTCGTTCGAGGCCGGTATGTACCAGCTAGGGGGGCACGCTCATTTTCTGAGCCCACAGGACGTTTATACTCCCACTCTTCCCGAGGACATGGTCCCCTACAAGACCGAATCCATCTCAGATGTCGGGAGGGTCCTGAGTCGCTATGGGGACGGCATCGCTATCCGGATTTACGGGGATGCCGCGAAGTGGACCATAGGGCGGGGACATCGAGTCGTGCAAGAGTTCGCGAAGTGGGCTGATAGACCTATCCTGAATATGGAGGACGACCTTTACCACCCATTCCAGGCGCTCGCCGACATAATGGCGGCGAGAGAGACAGAGCGCAAGCTCCAAGGAAAAAAGTTTGTCGTATCCTACGCGTACTCTGGCGGGCTAAAACCCCTTGCGGTTCCCCAGAGTGAGGTTCTGATAACGACTCAATTTGGGATGGACGTTGTTCTGGCCCATCCGGAGGGTTTCGAACTTGAGGACGAAGTCACAGAGGTCGCGAGGAAAAATGCTGACCAGTACGGCGGAAGTTTTGAGATATCCAACGACATAAAGGAGGCGTTTGAGGGGGCGGACTTCGTCTACCCGAAGGCTTGGTCCCCAAGGCAGTTCGTCCCGCCGTACAACGGAGTCGTTGACAAGGAGGGCGCCTCGGCTTACCAGGCCAAGTTCAGGGACTGGATCGCCACGCCAGAGCTACTCGATGTCACTAGCAAGGCTTACTACATGCATTGCGGGCCAGCTGACCGGGGGCAGGAAGTGACTGATGAGGTGCTCGATAACTACGAGCGCTCGCTGTATTTCGAGGAAGCCGAGAACAGGCTGCACGCCCAGAAAGCAGTCATGGCCATGTTGATGAGTTAGCGCTTTAGAAGAGCTTTCAACTGCCCTAACTCTGGCTCTATTGTGAGGAGTTCTTTGGCCGATTCCACGGCTACTTCTTGGTCCTTCAACCCGCCGCCTGTGACTTCTATGACCACACGGTCGGAGCGGTCGATGGCGCCCACCTCAAGCAACTTCTTCAACCCAGCCAACCCTGCTGCTCCAGATGGCTCGGCGAAAATTCCCTCGGACTTAGCCAGCATTTTCTCGGCAGCCAAGATCTCATCATCAGCGACCGCGTCCATTGTACCCTTTGAGTTCTTCACCGCCGGAATCGCTGTATCGGCGTCCCATGGATATGGATCGACTAGCCCCCCCGCGATCGTTTTCGGTTTCTCCCACGTCGGGATTTGGTACGGATCCGTGCCCTCCCTGAATCCCTTCACTAGCGGCGCGCAACCCTCGGATTGGATCCCGGCCAAGCGCGGCACACCGTCGATGACCCCAAGCCGCTCGAACTCGGAGTAGCCCTTTGCGTTGCCCGACAGGAGGGTTCCGGCCCCGACAGGAATCATCACCCAGTCCGGCACCTCCCAACCGAGCTGCTCACAGATTTCGTAGGAGATGGTCTTCGACCCTTCTGGCTGGTACGGGTTGAACGCCCCACCGCTCGGTATTGGGTGCCATCCAAACTTTTTCCAGCTCGCGTGCATGAGCTCGTAGGTAGGATCTCCTGCCCCCTGTGCTTTCACCCTCATCGCTCGAGCGCCGTGGATTGAGAGCTGTGCGAGCTTTGCCAGCGGCGCCTCGGTGGGCACGAAGGCATAGCAGTCGATTCCCGCTTTTGCTGAGTAGGCCGCGAGTGCCGTAGCCGCATTCCCACTCGACGCAGTCACGACTGCCTTGGCTCCGAATTCCACGGCCTTGGAAATTCCAACGCTCATGGGGCGGTCCTTGAACGATAAAGTGGGGTTCCGCGTCTCGTCCTTTAGCCACAGCTGCTTCATCCCCAGCTCGCGCGCAAGGTTCTTCGCCTCGATAAGAGGAGTGCCCCCCTCGCCGAGCGTGATGATGTTTTTATCATCGGCGATTGGAAGTAGCTCCAGATATTTCCAGACCCCCGGTTTGCGAGTCCCTAGCTTTTTTCTAGTTATCTTTTTAGAAATTGCATCATAATCGTACAGGACATCCAGTTTGCCGCCGCATTTCTTACACACGTACACTTTTTCTGTGGGCTCGTGACCGTGGCCGCACTTCAGACACTTAAGAGAATCGACGAACACGCGAACACCGACGCTACATCTCTTGGGCTATAATTAAATGTTGGGCCGCCTTTCAACCCGTGATTAGGCTTCAAGGTCTTTTCCTTTCTTGAGACTGAAAAGAACCTGCAGATCATCGGGGAAAATATCCCGCAGCATCTTGGTATGGTTCTCCTGTACGCTCAGGCCCTTCGGGTATTTTATGGCATACACGAGCCGGGCGTCCATGATGGATGATAGCACGACTCCCGTGGCCCCAAGAAGGACCCTCACCAATGCCGACCCGCCAGTGTAGTTCACGATTACTTTGTCATTATCTTGGTCTATTTGACCCAGAACCTGTCGAATTGCTTTGCTGACTGACTTCGGCTTAAAAACATCGCACTTCTGGAACTTGACTTCCGTCTTCGTTTTCTTGGCCGCATCTTCTATGATCTCCTTGTTCGGCTTTTTGTAGCCAACATCCGATGCCACGTGCTTCAGTTGGTAATCTGAACATATGATGTAGGTGACATCTGGCTTCTCCTTCTTTAGCACGAGCTCAATAGTTTTCGGGATCTCACCGAGCCCCTGAATAGCTACCTTCATGCAGCCCCCAATAACATATCCCGCATATTTTTTAACCCTTTGTGGCAAACTATGTGTTACCTAACATTGTGAGGAGGCAAAATAATTGCCGCGATTCCTTTACGTGGACCCGCTTGAATGCACCGGTTGCAGGATATGTGAGATGTACTGTGCCTTCCATAGGGGCGGAGCTCTTAACCCGAAGAAAGCCCGTGTTCGCGTCGTTCGGGAGGAGCCCGGGATAGATAAAGCCTTGGCGTGCAGGCAATGTGCGGACGCGGCCTGCATGAAGGCTTGCCCGGAAAATGCGATTTGGCGCGACAAGATGGGCGTTGTTCGTGTCGACGAGAAGAAATGCACTGGCTGTGGGGCCTGCACCGAAGCCTGTCCCTTTGGAGCGATATGGCTTCACCCCGACACCAAGAAGGCGATTAAATGCGATCTCTGTGGCTTTTGCGTCCCTCGTTGCCCCCCACGAGTTCTGAAGATTATCTCAACCGAGGAACTCGCTGCTGAAAAGCGCCGAAAAATTGTCGAACGAACGAGGTCCACCATGCTTGAGGGAGTTAAAATCCCGAGGAGATGATGATGTTTGACTACGGGGGCTATGCCGGACAAGTATTAAATGTCGACCTAAGCCGTGAAAAAATCGTATCAGAACCTTTGGACAAGGAGCTTGCGCGGAACTATCTGGGTGGGGCTGGGTTTTGTTCTCGCATCCTCTACGATGAAGTTGGGCCGAAAACCGACCCATTGGGTCCAAAAAATGTGTTAATATTTGCTACTGGCGTACTCACTGGCACCCTATTCCCTCAGGCCTCCCGCCACGTTGTCGCGGCGAAATCTCCACTAACCGGAATTTGGGGCGAGTCACATGCGGCAGGTCACTGGGGGCCGGAGCTGAAATTTGCAGGTTACGACATGGTTATTTTCAGAGGACGCTCAAAGAGACCAGTCTATCTCTGGATCGAAGACGGGAAACCTAGACTCCTCGATGCAAAGGCACTCTGGGGGCACGATGTCTACGAGACCGACGCAATGCTCCGGGAAAAGCACGGAGATGGGTGGGGGATAAAGTGCTTATACATCGGTCAGGCTGGGGAAAACCTCGTTCGCTACGCTGCGGTCATGAACGATCTGGATAGGGCATCTGCGCGGTCCGGCATAGGGGCAGTGATGGGTTCCAAGCGCTTGAAGGCAATCGTCGTGAGGGGTTCGGGAGACATCCCAATCGCGAAGTCGAACGAATACGTCAAACTCATCGATAGGCTACACGCGAAGATGCTCGCTGATCCGTTTACCCAGGGCCGAGCGGACTACGGCACCCCAAGCCTCGTCGAAGCCATGAATGAAATCGGGCGGCTGCCGACTAGAAACTTTCAGACGGGAGTCTTTGAAGCTGCGGACGAAATCGGCGGAAAATCTGTCAGGGCTAAGTACTTGATCAAACCACGCGCGGACTTCGCCTGCCTGCAACGGTGCGGACGTTATACCTGTGTATCAGACGGGCCCTATGCATACATCGGTGGGGGCCCAGAATACGAGACCCTAGCGTGCATGGGTTCGAAGTGTGGGATCGACAACCTTGAGGCCATCCAGTACGCGCACTACCTCTGCAACCGCTATGGAATTGATACGTGCAGTTGTGGGG
>CAZKSL010000025.1:0-9505 GCA_964555495.1 Hadarchaeota archaeon (SeqCode) | reverse complement strand
ACCTTCTCGAGTTCCGAGAGCGCCCTTGACTTCTTCTCGTCAAATTCAGCCACGCCAGCGAGGCCGTCTATAATTTGCCGCCGCTCAAGGGAGCTCATTTTTATGAACTTGTCGACGTCCCCCTGCATCACAAAGTTATGCCCTTCCGGGCTCGTCACGTGCCTCGCCAAGAGGTCGACTATCCTCTGCCGTGCCACCCGTTTCTTGTTTACCCGATAGGTACACTTTCCATTTCGGCTGACTTGGCGGGAAACCTTGAGGCTCTTGGCGTCGACTGGAAGTTTGCCACTCGAGTTGTCGAAGTGAAGCGCGACCTCGGCGAAGGGGGCGGGTCTGCGCCCGTTTCCTCCATAAAAAATCAGGTCCGAAAATCTCTCAGCGCGCATGCTTTTGGCACTCAACTGACCAAGAACGAAAGAGAGGGCCTCAACCACGTTACTCTTCCCAGAGCCATTCGGCCCGACTATGGCGGTGAGATTGGGTGAAAGGGGCAAAGTTACCTTCTTGTTTCCGAAGGACTTGAACCCCCGGAGCTCAATCTTACTAACATGGACCAATTTTTCGACCCGATATGCTCGTTTTCACCTCGTCTCTCCCCGGTTTGCCTCCGCGTTATCTATTTTTTCTTCATAATTTAAAAATTTACCTATTAGAGCACAGTTTGTGGCTCAATTTGGAAGAAAAGCCCTAATAGTTCTGCTTTCGCTATGAAGTGGCCTCAGAGAGCTCAAAGACATGTGGCGGGCGCTGTCTTCCTTTTTGGAACCTTTGGTTGAGCGGCAGCGTATATTTAAGTTATGGGAGGAAGTGATTGTGAGTCAAATGGTTCTCAAGAGGTTCCCAATAGAGAAGCTCCCGGGCGTACAAAAACTTCGGGCCATGGCGGCGAAGTACTACGAGCAGCGGCTGTTTGAGGAAGTAAAAATGAGGGGGAAAATCCCCGAGCACGTCGCAGTCATCTTGGACGGCAACCGTCGCTTTGCGCGCGAGACCGGCATGGGGGAGTTGCAAGGGCACGCGCTTGGCGCCAAGAAACTGGAAGAGGTGCTCGGGTGGTGTCAGGAGCTCGGGATCAAACACTTCACGGTATATGCATTTTCGACCGAGAACTTCAATCGCCCTAGCCGGGAGATCCAGGGGCTCATGGAGTTCTTTGCCAGGAAGTTCGAGGAGGTAGCGGCGGACGATCGCGTTCACAAGTACAGGATCCGTGTACGGGCTCTTGGTGATCCAAACTTGCTTCCCGAGCAGGTGAGGGATGCGATTCGGCGGGCGGAACAGGCGACCCAAGGATACAACGGATACTCGCTCAACATCGCGGTCGGGTATGGGGGTAGGGCTGAGCTCGCTCAGGCCGTACGCAAGATCTGCGAGCGAATCGAGCGCGGTGAGATCGAGCCGAGCGACGTGGATGAACGCGTGATAGGAGACCACCTCTACACCGCGGACCTACCGGATCCCGATTTGATCATTCGGACGAGCGGGGAGGAGCGCTTGAGCGGTTTCTTGCTCTGGCAGTCGGCCTACTCGGAGTTCTACTTTTGCGAGGCGAACTGGCCGTCGTTCACCAAAGCCGACTTTTTGCGCGCGATTTCGACCTACCAGGGGCGCGAGCGCAGGCGCGGGAAGTGATGAAGTGAAGGCGCAGATAGCAGTCATCGGTGGTTCGGGAGTCTACGCGTTGGATTTCATAAAGGGTGCCAAAACCAAGATGGTGGACACCCCCTACGGCAAGTCTCCAGAAATCGTGCTCGGTGAGGTGGGCAAACGAAAAGTAGCGTTCATGCCGCGCCACGGGAAGGGGCACACCTCGCCCCCTCACCTCATCAACTATCGGGCAAATCTCTGGGCGCTCCATAAACTGGGCGTCGAGCGGATATTGGCAACGACTGCGGCGGGGTCGTTAAATCCCAAGTTCCATCCAGGTGAGCCCGTATTGCTCGATCAGTTCCTTGATTTCACAAAGCACCGCCCGACCACCTTCTACGAGGGTGGAAAGGAGGGGGTTGTTCACGTTGACGTCACGGAGCCCTACTGTCCTGAACTTCGAGAGGTGCTCACCAAGACCGGGAAGAAGTTGAAGTTAAAGTTGCACCCCAAGGGCACCTACGTCTGCGCGGAGGGCCCCCGCTTCGAGACGGCAGCCGAGATTAAGATGATGCGGCGTCTCGGTGGGGACTTGGTGGGAATGACGAATATCCCCGAGTGCGTCCTTGCACGGGAACTTGAGATTTGCTACTCGGCGGTCTCGGTGGTGACAAACTTCGCGGCGGGAATCTCCAAGACAAAGTTGACTCACGCCGAGGTAGCTGAACTCATGGCAAATAACATAGGGCGGGTGAAAAAACTAATTTTCACGGCAATTCCTGAAATCCCGGAGAAGCGCAGCTGTCCGTGCAGTGATGCTTTGAAGGGGGCAAAAGTCGAGATCTAGCTACTCGTAGAGGTCTTCGTAGTAGTCCATGTCGATTTCGTACTCGGGTTCTGGCACTCGCCTCTTCTTTTTCTTATCTCCCTCGATAATCGCGATCTCCCTGGCCTCCTTACCCGCTGCGCTGATCTTGTACCCGGCGCGTTTCTTGAATTTACGCACGTATTTGCACCGCGGGCACGCTAGCTTGAAGCCGCGACCCTTCTTTTTGGGCAGGAGGATGCTACCGCATTTGGGGCAGAATTCCATCGATACCACCTAAACTTGATTTGGGTTTTTTTACGGGTACCTCGGACATATAAAGCTATCGTTTGGGTCCGCGCACTATCGCGCAATCTGAGGCCAGCGGAACAGCCAAAAATTACATTTGCGACTATCTATCCTTGTTTTGGACCTAAATGGCTGTTTTTCACGTTTTCACGGTCACTCTACGCACGCGTTCTTCGAGACCTACGGATTTATCGGTGCGCTCGTCGATAGTCAGCTTTGTGACTACCCTTTTCGCCCCAGCGTTGAGCACCGCTCTGTGAGCTCTTCGCGCCACTTGAAACGCCGTATCTAAATCGGGGGCCTCAAACACGGTCCCCGCGGGATGTACTTGGTGTTTAACTCCGGTTGCCTTGATCGCGCCCACGGCCTTCGAGATGTAGCGGCTGAGTCCAGTATCGGCGGTCCCTATCGGTATTACGGTCAATTCTGCTACAATCATGTCTCCACCACATTAACTCTCGCAAAGTAATATTAATAGTGGAACCAAGATTGGGATTGGTGGGGAGATGTACCTATTACTAGGCTGCGGCGACATCGGGTTTACCCTAGCGAGTAAACTTAAGGATAAGGGCGCAGACCTCACCATCGTCGAGCAGAGCGCGAGCAAGGTTGACCAACTGAAGGAGATGGGCTACGACGCCGTCAAGGGGGATTTCTCCAAGCCCGAGATTCTCAAACGCGCTGGGATCAAGCGCGCGGAGGTGGCCCTGATCCTTACGACGGACTCAAAGGCAACCGAACGGGCGATCGGCGCGATAAATCAGCTGAAACTTGAACTCAAGATAGACCCCATCGTCGTGGCCCGCGTGGTTGACGTGATGGAGGCCCCTGAGGTCAAGAAGCTCGGCGCCACAGAGGTCATCCCGTCGTCTGAGATCCTGGCCGATTTCACTTTCAAAAAGTTCCGCGAACTCCGAGAGATGATTAAGGAGAAGCAACTCCGCGAGACACTGAGGGGAATCCGGGGCAAGATGGCGATAGTCCTCCAGACGAACCCAGACCCCGACTCTATCGCGAGCGGCCTGGCACTGAGACACTACGCCAGATCATTCGGCGTGGAATCAGACCTCATCTACGATGGTCAGATAGGCCACCAGCAGAACCGCGCTCTCGTCAACCTGCTCAACATCGAACTCATCCACGCGGACGGGGTGAAGCTGGACAAATATCATGCCCACGCACTCGTGGATGTATCCACGCACGGGAATTGTGCCCTCCCCGAGACCATCATGCCTACTGTAGTAATAGATCATCACTCGGCGACATCGGAGGAGGTGAGGGCGAAGTTCAAGGATGTGGTGAATGTAGGTGCCACTGCTACTATAATCGCGAACTACCTGAGATACGCCGGGGTAGAATTTGACGAGTCCCTCGCGACAGCTCTAGCGTTTGCAATTCTGACCGACACAGCAGACTTCACCCGGGGGGCGACTCATCTCGATTTCAGCACTCTCGAACACCTCCTACCCATGGTCAGCACTGATTTGCTTCACAAGCTTCAGTCGCCCGCCCTATCCAGTGACACCTGCGATGTCCTCAGGCGCGCTATCAGGAGCAGCAGACTCAAAGGTGGATACCTTATCTCAAACGTCGGGGAAATCAAGGACCGTGACACTATCCCTCAGGCCGCGGACTTCCTATTGAGGCAGGAAGGCGCGCTCACGACTCTTATCTACGGGTTCGACAAGGACTCAGTACACGTCTCAGCGCGCACGAAAGACGTGAGGCTCCACATCGGCAAGCTCCTGAAGAACATGTTCGATAAAATAGGCTCGGCCGGCGGGCACCCGACTGCCGCGGGGGCGACCATCCCCCTGAAGGTCTTCGGCAAGCAAAAAAACAAGAAAGCCCTCCGCGGTGCTATTGATCGCGCGGTCGGAAGGAAGTTTTGGGTGACTGTTGGTGCTCTGAAATCGGCGCGCTAGGTGGTTCGGTGCACCTGCGGGATCTTTTGCGCGAACACCTGTCACCTAAGGAACTCGACCTTCTCCCATCGGGTTGGACTCGAATCGGGCACATCGCCATTCTCTCGCTGCCACCCAAGCTCATGGGGAAAGCTTCGTCGATAGGCGAGGCGATGCTGGGGCTCAGAGGCATTCGGACGGTTGCAGTTCGTACTGGCCCAATCACCGGCAGGACACGCAGGCCTAATCTGAAGGTCGTGGCGGGGAATCCGGAGACGGAGACCATCCACCGCGAGCACGGGTGCGAATTCAAAATCGATGTGGCCCGCGTGATGTTCGCTCCCGGAAATATCGGCGAGCGAGGAAGGCTGGCGAAGCTGGTCGAGCCCGGTGAGATAGTCGTTGATCTCTTCGCTGGCGTCGGGCAGTTCAGCATCCCCATCGCTAAAAACGCTGAGCCGATGGAGGTCTACGCGGTTGAGCTCAACCCGGTCGCCTTTGGCTACTTAAAGGAAAATGTCGAGCTGAACAGGCTCGGGCACGTGGTCGAGCCGCTACTTGGCGACTGCGCCGAAGTCGCGCCCCGCGGCGTTGCAGATCGGGTGGTGATGGGTATCCTGCACGTTACCCATCGCTATCTGCCGCTCGCGCTCGAGGTGTTGAAGCCCGGGGGTGGGGTGATCCACTACCACGAGTCCGTCCCGGCCGAACTCAGGTTCGAGCGCCCGGTGGCCCGCATCAGAAAGGCTGCGAACGGGATGGAGGTCGAGATTCTAGGCAAACGCGTCGTGAAGCGCTACTCGCCGGGAGTCGACCACGTGGTTGTTGACGCGAAGGTGTCCCGCGCCCGATGATTTTTGTAGGTTGATAACCAAGGCAATCAAGGTGACCGGATGTTTCGAGGACACATCGACCCGCGCAAGATGAAGCGCATGATGAAACAAATGGGGATCAAAACCGAGGAGCTCGAGGGGGTTCGCGAGGTCGTCATCAAGCTCCCAGATAAGGAGCTGGTGATCCCTGACGCGCAGGTGACGCTCACGGAGATGGGCGGGCAGCGCACCTATCAGGTCGTCGGCGAGGCCCAGGAGCGGAAGCCCGAGTCAGAAATTAGTAAGGAGGATGTCGGCCTGGTGATGGAACAGGCCGGAGTCGAGCGCGCCGACGCTGAGCGAGCGCTGGAGGAGGCTGGCGGAGATTTAGCGCAGGCCATCCTCAAGTTGGAAAAGAGCTAGTTCTCACGAAGCTGGCGAATCTTTGTTATATCTATATAACAACTCTACGCCGCACGTCTCAGGATAAACACGATTAAGGATATCACCGAGAGCAAGATCAACAGCGGCGAGGTCACGAAGTAGAACCCGTTGCTGCGATAGACGTAGATCAGCCAGGGCGGCACCTTACTCAAGTCGACATACTGCCCCAGCACCGGGATGAGTACCAGCGCCACTCCAAGTAGGATCAGGAACACTCCGAGCCAGGTGAAGGGGTGAACGGACAACCTCGACCCCTACAGGATCTTGCTCTCCTCAACGTGGCCGCCGCAGTACTTCCGCGCGTAGCGCGCCGCTGTCTCCATAGCCTTTTCCATCCACTCGCGCTCGATTCCAGGGGCGTTCCAGAATACCAAGATGACGTCTGAACTCTGGTGCTTGATCTTGGTGGCCTTAGCGTCTCCGAGAGTATAGGCGGATATTACCTTCTTGTCGTCGCGCAGCACTATCTCGTCGATCTTCGGGCCGAGCTTTCGCCCGTCGATGAGTTCAAAGGGCTCTGTCTCCGTGGCAAGAGTGATAGTTGGGTCCCCCTCGATTTCCTTCAAATCGTAGACGCTCACGGTTATCCAGTGCTCGACGGTCGCGAGCAGGCAGGCATCGACCAAGTTGTTTATGGTTGGGAACCGGTCATCCAGAGCGCGGCGGAGCAGGTACTCAGGGGCGGGCCGGTAGCTTGACGGGTCCGCGCCCATGGCTTTGAAGAACGCCCGGTACGATTTCACCTCGGGGATGTCAAGTGCTGAGACGTCCCCGTACCTAGACTTCAGGTCGGTTAGCACCCTGCGCTCCTCGTCATTTAATCCTGGGACTCGCGGCTCCACAGTGATTCCACTCACCGAGGCGTACCCGACGGCGAACTCAGGGTACCGCTCCTTTACCGATGGATCTAACTTCATTCGTAAACCCTCGCATACATAGGGCGGACGGCTTTTTAATCATTCCCGTAAAGGATTTGATGATGCCATGAAGCCCCTGCCGCAGAGCTTTTACGAGCGCGACACCGCTCAAGCTGCCCAAGAGCTCCTAGGCAAGGTGTTAATTCACTGCACGCCCGAGGGCACCACCAGTGGCCGGATAGTCGAGACCGAGGCCTACTTCGGCAAGGGCGATCCTGCCTCCCGAGCGTCCCGCAAGCGTACCCGTCTCAACGAAATCATGTGGTGGCGCGGCGGCCTGGCTTTCGTGTATATGGTTCACGCAAACTGGATGTTCAACGTCACCACCGAGCGCGAGGGACCTCCCGGGGCAGTCCTGATTCGTGCCGTACAGCCGCTCGAGGGCACCGAGCTTATGAGACAGAGGCGCGAAGTCGAGAGGGACCGGGACCTAACCTCTGGGCCCGGCAAGCTGACACAGGCGCTCGGCATAACGAGGGAGCACGACCAGATGGACCTAACCCGTTCTAGGGGGCTTAGGATCGTAGAGGGTGAGACGGAGAACTTCGAGATTGCAACCTCGCACCGGATTGGTGTGACCAAGGACCTTAGGCGTAAACTCCGATTCTTTGTTCGTGAGAACCCGTTTGTCTCGAGATAGTTTTATCACGTTGGAGATCAAAGCTCGCCTCGAGGGCTCAGCTTGACATCGCTCACCTTTTACGGCGGCGTTGGTGAGATTGGCGGCAACCAGATCCTGCTTGACGACGACGGCACCCGGATATGGTTCGACTTCGGCCTGCCATTCTCCCGCGTCGGCAAGTACTTCGCGGAGTTCCTCCAGCCACGGAAGCTGAGCGGCCTGGGCGACTGGTTCGAGTTCGGCCTGATGCCCGACCTGCCCGGGCTCTACCGGCAGGACTACATCGGGCGCCTGCGGAAGCCCGAGCCTAAGGCCTTCGACGCGGTCTTCCTGACTCACGCCCACGCGGATCACTCCGCCTACGTTCACTTCCTCCGCCGCGACCTTCCGGTCTACGCCTCCGAGGTCACCAAGCAGATCCTGAGGGCCCTGGAAGCCACCTCCGCCACCGGGTTCGCGGAGTTCCTGACCACTAAGGATACATTCAAAATCATCGACAAGAAGCGAGGAGACGGCAAGAAGCGACTCTCTGGAAAGGCCGCTGAAGTCCCCCGCGAGTTCGAGGTGATTGAAGACAAGGTCACGATTGGAAACGTGGAGGTGGAGGCCCTTCCAGTGAACCACTCCCTCCCCGGGGCCCGCGCCTACCTGATCCACACCTCGGGCGGAACCTTGGTGTACACGGGGGACTTCAGGTTCCACGGGCGCGGCGGGGAGCTTACGGAGGAGTTCGTGCGCCGGGCGGCGGGGGCGGAGCCCGATCTGATGCTGTGCGAGGGGACCAACGTGAAGGAACCGACCCCCATGACCGAGACCGAGCTGGAGCGGAGAGTCACCGAGGAGATGCGCGGCATTAAGGGGCTGGTAGTCGCGAATTTTCCGGTACGAGATATCGATCGAATGAATTCCTTTTTCGAGGCCGCGAAGCAGAACGATCGCAAGCTCGTGGTGAATCTGCGCCAGGCCTATCTCCTGAAGCTGCTGGAGCCCACGGAATGTGATGCCCCGTCCCTTGATGAGGTGTGTGTATACCTACCCCGGAAAAACTGGGGCTTGATTGGCGATGACGCATATCCCGAAAATATAGTGAGACAGGACTACGATCACTGGGAGCGCGAGTTCCTAGACGCCCCGAATGCCGTCACTGCCGCTGACATGCGGGAGTCTCCAGAGAGCTATGTGTTTAGGTGTGACTTCTTCGAGCTCAAGAACCTGATTGACGTCAGGCCGCCAGAGGGTTCCACCTACATCAGGTCCGTGACGGAGCCCTTCGACGATGAGATGGAGATAGATAAGCGGAAGGCGGACCGGTGGCTGAGGCACTTCGGGCTCTGGCCATACGAGCAGGTGCACTGCTCCGGGCACGCGGGAGGACCGGAGCTTCGAGAGGTCGTGGAGACGATTTCGCCGGGGGCGCTGGTGCCGGTGCATACGGAGAAACCTGAGGCGTTCAAGGAGTTCTATGGAGAAGTGAAGCTTGTTAATCGCGAAAACAAGGTTGAGTTTGCATGACGAAACTTCTCCTAGTAGATGGTGCGGCCGGCGGGATTTGAACCCGCGCCGCAGGCTTGGGGGGCCTGAGTCCTACCAGGCTGGACCACGGCCGCACTGGGTATCCCTCCGCCCTCAAAATTATTAGGTTTTCTGCCCCATGCAACTCAGAGGTGCTTCATGCGCAAGTACCAGGTCCGGACCTCGCACGCAATCGCGATCATATCGCTCTCTGCCATCATCTGCGCCACGATCGCCTACTTGGCTCTGCCGGAACTCCCGAGCACCTATCCCGAGAACCCACAGCGATTCATCCAGCCCGGGGATTCACAGGTCCAGTCTGTCGCGGCCGGGTTGACAGACGCTGAGGATTGTTACTACTGGGTCGCCCAGAACATCACCTATGTTCCCGACTACAGCCTGGGCTCCGATGAGGTCTGGCTCTACCCGTCCCAAACAATCTCACTCGGCCGGGGTGACTGTGAGGATTTCGCGATTTTGCTTTGTTCACTAATTCGCGCGGTAGGGGTCCCGGCCTCCGAAGTGCGAGTGGTGGCTGGGACGATCCCGAGTGACGGTGATAATGTCGGGCACGCCTGGGCCGAGCTGTGGTA
>CAZKSL010000024.1:0-9966 GCA_964555495.1 Hadarchaeota archaeon (SeqCode) | reverse complement strand
ATTCTTACGTGAACCCCACCATATTCATCCTCCTCTCGTCGCTCACGTTCAGTTTGATAGCGAGCTTGGTGAAGCGAAGGCTAACGCTTACCACCCGAACTTTAATAGGCATGGGGGCGCTGGCCGGCGTATTAAGTACGGCGGCGTGGATACACATTGTCGACCTCTTGGGGGCCCCGATTTTAACGTCGACGGGACTTCACACGTCTCTCGCATACCTTGCCACGAACGGGGTGATCTGGGTAGCCATAAGCACCGCAACCTTGCCGCTAGGATATATGGTTGGATTGAGGCTTCCAATGAAGACCTTCCACATGTTTAGGGTGAGACCTTGGCTTTACCGGCTGGGGCCATTCGCGGTTATCCTACTGTGCTGGGTCGGCAGTATTTTGACGTTTACCACGGCGCTCTGAGGAGTTTTTCCAGAGCCAACGAGGTAAATTTATTAAGTTTTCTCGCGATTTCTGAGCTGGACCGTGGAGGACTGGCATGGTTGTTAAGAGTCGTGTGCGCAAGGGCGAGTATCGGGAATCCATATTTTTGATGCGGATATCGCAGCAGCTCGGAGGCTTGGATGGAGTTCAGCAGGCAGCAGCGATAATGGCGACGGATGCCAACAAGAAACTGCTCGAGGGTGCCGGCACGCTGACCGACGAGGTCTCAAAAGCAGGGCCGAATGACCTAGCGATCGTAGTTGATGCTGTGAGTCCCGAGCGTGCTGAGGAGGTACTCTCCAAAGCCAAGGAAATAATGGCCGAGGCGACGAGAGAGAGCGCAGGGGGAGCTGAAACAGTTTACAAAACTTTGGACTCTGCGGTCAAAGTTTTGCCAGATTCTAATTTAGTCTTGATTTCAGTACCAGGTGAATTCGCCGCGCGGGAGGCGGAGCGGGCGCTGAAAGCTGACAAGCACGTCATGATCTTCAGCGATGGGGTGTCTGTGGAGGACGAGGTGCGGCTGAAGCGCTTGGGCCAGGAAAAGAATTTGCTTGTGATGGGTCCTGACTGCGGCACGTCGATCATCGGCGGAGCTGGCTTGGGGTTCGCAAATGTCGTCAAGCGAGGCCCAATTGGAGTGGTCGCGGCGTCGGGGACTGGGGCCCAGGAAGTTACGTCCCTAGTAAGCGCCGGGCCGGGGATTTCTCACTGCATCGGCACCGGGGGCCGCGATTTGCACGACGAGGTTGGAGGGATAACCATGCTCATGGGGCTCCAAACTTTGGCCGACGACCCGGAAACCGAAATCATAGTCCTGATTTCGAAGCCACCTTCGCCCGAGGTGGCGAAGCGCGTCTTGGAGGCCGCGAAGAAGACCGGGAAGCCCACGGTGGTCAGCTTCCTCGGCGGCGACCCAAAGGTCATCGATGAGGCAGGATTAATCTCTGCAGCTACGCTCGAGGACGCTGCCGCGAAGGCCATCGCACTCCAACGTGGCGAGGAACCAAAGCCCACGATTTTCTCTGCTGGTTTGAAAGAGGTGAAAGGCTCGGCTGGGGAGGAATACAAAAAGCTCGAACCCGATCAACGTTACATCCGCGGCCTTTACTCGGGCGGGACTTTTTGTAGCGAAGCCATGCTGATTGTGCGGGACTTGATAGGCGACGTATACTCAAACGTACCACTGAAGCCCGAGCTGAAGTTGGAGGACTCGAACAAGAGCAGAGAACACACCTTCGTAGATATGGGCGACGATGAGTTCACGGCCGAGATTGGCAAACCCCATCCGATGATTTACCACGAACTCAGGCAGAAGAGGATGCTCCAAGAAGCCTCTGACTCAGAGACTGCCGTCCTCCTCATCGATGTCGTACTCGGTTATGGCGCACACGAGGACCCGGCAGGCGCTTTAGCACCAACCGTGAAGCAGGCGAAGGAGATTGCGGAGAAGGATGGGAGGTACCTCCCTGTGGTAGCATCAGTCTGCGGCACGCGCCAAGATCCGCAGAACCTAACTTCTCAGGAGAAAAAACTTAAGGACGCCGGCGTGGTAGTTATGCCGAGCAACGCCCAAGCGGCGCGGATGGCCGCACTAATCGCGACTGGGGGCACAGCCTTAGACAAAATGGCGGGTGGAAAATCTTGAAACTCCTCAGCAAACCTAAGATCATCAACGTCGGTGCGAGAAATTTTCACGATAGTCTCAAGGCCCAAGGGACTGATTCAGTTCACGTAGACTGGAAGCCGCCTGCTGGGGGTGACCAGGAGATGGCGGACTTGCTCGATAAATTAGATAAACTTTGAATAAATGACTCCGAGGAGGTGACACGCGTGGGAAAAATAGAGGAAGCGAACGAAAAGGCCGTCGAGAAGATCTTAGAAGCTAAACCTGTAGCGACGGGCATCAAAAAAGCGAAGGACGTGATTCCAGGGATGACTGAACGCACGCTCTTACACGCTGGACCTCCAGTTGAGTGGAAGCGAATGTCTGGCCCGACGCGTGGCGCGGTGATGGGCGCAGCAATTTTCGAAGGCTGGGCCGAGAACGAAGACGAAGCCGTTAAGCTGGTCGAGAGCGGGGAAATCAAGTTTGACCCTTGTCACGATCACGATTCAGTGGGACCAATGGCCGGAGTAATATCACCCTCGATGTCCGTGTACATCGTCGAGAACCAGGAGCACGGCAATAAGGCGTACTGCAACCTCAACGAAGGGCTGGGCAAGGTGCTGAGGTACGGGGCTTACTCCGAGGAGGTAATCGAGAGGTTGAAGTGGATGGAGCAAACGATGGCGCCCCTTCTCGCGGAGGCATTCAAGCTCTCGGGCCCGATAGACCTCAAGGAGATAATATCTCAAGCCCTCCACATGGGCGACGAGTGTCACTGCCGGAACGTGGCAACGAGCCTAATGTTCTTGAGGACTATGGCACCGCACATGGTCGAAACTGGTTTCGATCAGGAAAAGATCAGCGAAGTGATAAAGTTCATGAGCGACAATCAGCTGACTTTCCTAAACCTCGGGATGCCGGCCTGCAAGGCCATGCTGGACGCCGGACACGGAATTGAGTACAGCACGGTAGTTACGGCACTGACGAGAAACGGCACGGACTTCGGTATCCGGGTTAGCGGTTTACCCGGCCAGTGGTTCGCCGCGCCTGCACCCAAACCTAAAACCTTGTTCTTCCCTGGCTTCAAGGAAGGCGATGAGGGGCTGGACATAGGCGACAGCGCGATCACGGAAACTATGGGTCTGGGAGGTTTTGCATCAGCGACTGCACCAGCGGTTGTTCAGGTAGTGGGTGGCACGCCACAGGATGCTGCGAACTACTCGCGCGAGATGAGGGAAATAACTGTCACCAAGCACACGAGCTTTACAATACCCTTCATGAATTTCGAGGGGACGCCGCTCGGCATAGATCTACGCAAGGTCGTCGACACGGGTATCCTGCCATTCATCAACACTGGCGTGGCCCACAAGGATCCTGGAGTCGGAGGAGTCGGGTTTGGCCTCGTGCGAGCACCGATGGATTGCTTCAAGAAGGCCCTAAAGGCGTTCGCTGAGAAGTACGGATAGACGAGTTACACGCAAGGTCTGGGGATTTGGCTTGGAGAAGAAAAAGTCGAAGAGGATACAACTCCCGCCGCAGCTTGAGGGGATGCTGGACAAAGCACTAGATGATGTGGAAGGTTTCTGGGGAGAGGTCGCCAAGGAGCGCCACTGGTTCGAGCCTTGGAAAAATGTCTATCAAGAGGAAAAATACCCGTTTTTCAAGTGGTTTGTGGGCGGGAAGACCAACTTATCTTACAATTGTCTCGATTACCAAGTTTCGCAGAAAAACCGCGGCGATAAGGCGGCCATAATCTGGGAATCGGGCGAGAGGGGAGAGACCAGAATCCTGACTTACAAGCAATTACTCCACGAAGTACAGAAATTCGCAGCGGCCTTGAAGGCGCTTGGAGTGGAGAAGGGGGATCGAGTAAGCATATGCATGCCAATGGTTCCCGAGGCCGCGATAGCGATGTTGGCAACCACCAGGTTGGGCGCTATCCACTCGGTGGTGTTCGCCGGGTTTGGCCATGGAGCGGTGGCTAACAGGGTGGCTGATGCGGGTTCCAAGGTGCTGGTCACGGCAGACGTGGGTTACCGGAGAGGGAAAGCAATCAACTTGAAAGAAATAATCGACGAAGCCCTAGAGGCACCCACCCAAGTTCAGACGGTCATCGTGTTGAGGAGGGGGGAGGCAGAACCCCAAATGAAGAAAGGCAGGGACATCTACTGGGAAGAAGCACTTGATAAGGGCAAGGGACTGACCGCCGATGCCGTTCCGATGGAATCGAACGAACGGTCATTCATACTTCACACCTCCGGGACCACGGCAAAGCCGAAAGGCACAGTCCAGACTCACGGCCCCTATCAGGTCTACATATATGCGATGGGCAAGTGGGTCTACGGCTTGAACGATTCCGACGTGTGGTGGTGCCTCTCCGACATCGGTTGGATAGTGGGGCACAGTTACGTCGTCTATGCGCCCCTCCTCTTCGGCTGTACTACGCTGATGTACGAGGGAACTCCTGATTATCCAAACCCAGGGATCATATGGGAACTAGCGGAGAAACACGGAGTGACAAAGTTCTGGATGTCTCCGACTCTGGTTAGGGCGCTGATGAGGCACGGCGACGAGTGGCCCAAAAAACATGACCTGAGTAAGGTTGAATTGGTGGTCTGCGCCGGAGAGACCCTGAACCCACCGGCGTTGAAGTGGCTGCAGGAAACGGTTCTGAAAAAGGACGTGCCCGTGATTGATCACATGTGGCAGACGGAGAGCTCTGGCCCCATGGTGGGAAATCCGTACGGCATTGCAATGATTCCCATAAAACCTGGTTCGGCGGGCCTGCCCCTGCCCGGAATTGAGGGAGACGTTGTCGACGAGAGCGGCAAATCCCTCTCACCTGGTGAGGAGGGCATCTTCGTGTGCAGGAGGCCGTTCCCGGGGCTAACACAGACCCTCTGGGGGGCCGACGAGAGGTACGTCAACGAGTACTGGAATCAAATACCGAACTGCTACTATACGGGCGACGCGGCCAAGAAGGATGAAGACGGGTACATCTGGTTCATCGCGAGGGCCGATGAGGTGATAAAGATCGCCGCCCACCGGATGGGGACCGTGGAGATCGAGAGCGCCCTCCTCACACACCCCGCAGTCGCCGAGTCGGCCGTGGTCGGGGAGCCGGATCCGCTCAGGGGGGAAGTCGCCCGCGCGTTCGTGGTCCTGAAGAAGGGGCACGCGCCGAGCGAGGAGCTGAAGGGTGAACTCAAAAAAACCGTCAGGAGCGCAATCGGCCCTCTGGTTGTATTTAGCGACATAAGCTTTGTCGATAAGATTCCGAAAACCCGGAGCGGCAAGATAATGAGGAGACTGATAAAGGCCGTGCTCATAGGAAAACCGCTGGGAGACTACTCCACGATAGAAGATGCAACGGCCATAGATGGGATTAAGAAAGCCGTAGGCACGCGCAAGAAAGAGCCCTAATCAATCCTTTATCTCCAACCCGAGCCGCACTCCCAACAGAAGCCCGACCATCATGTCGATTCCTGAGGTCTCTCCTATCGTGGAAACTCTTTCGACTCCTGCCTCGACATCCGCGGCGGTTCCCGTGAGGATTGCTCCGAGCAACTCCTCGACCGCCTCGTTCGTCTCGCCCTTCGCCGCGTGTTTTAGCAGCTGTTGGCTGATTAGCGTCGTTTTTTCAACTGATTCGACGATGGCTTCGTTCTCCGCTTTAACTTGACTGAGGTCTCCGCCCAGCGAGTTGGCCATCCACCAGTGGGCCACCATGAAGCCTGATAGCATGTCGTCGGCGGAGGGGGATAGCCCCGGCCCCAACCCGACTAGGTTCCGCCCATGTTGCTTTATACCAGCTACGTTTCCCGCCTTGGCTGATTTTGCCAAGCCGACTATCTGCGGCAGCGCTCTCTTGGCCACTTGGTTTAGGTCGGATATTTGAGGTTGCGCGCCTAGCGCGATGTCACCAACCGAGGGCAACAGTTGTCCCAACCCTTCGCGTCGGGCCTTGTCCGCCGCCAGCCGCTCCGCCAGCTCTAGGTTCCGCCCCACGAGTTCGGGGTCAGGGCATCCCTCTGCGCGAGTCTTCGGCTGCCAAACCTTTACATCCTTGAGAGAAATCTCGAGCACATCTCCAACGAGCACCCGGTTGTCGGATATCTGGACTCGCGCGCCTTTGTGGATATCCAGCGCTGACATGCTTTTTGCGGCGGAGATGTCAGTAATAACGTTAATCGGGCTCCGCGTGACGCCGCTCCGGGCAACGCCGACTAATTCACCTCCGATTAGGATGTTGAAGGTGCGCTCGAAGACACTGTGCACCTCTCCGGAAGCACTTAGCCTCAGGGCGTTAAATGCGGCGGGCCCGATGGAGGTGGCCTTCGCGGAGTGCTTCAAGGGATTCCCAAATCTAGATTCGTTCGCCGGTGATCTTGCCGGGCCTTACGCGCTCCCACTGCTTCCTCGTCAGGCGCTGCATTGGTCCCGTGCCGAAGTGGACGATATTGTCCGGGTGCTCCTCGAACCCGAACATCCTGAACAGCTCCGTCGCCCCTCGAATGCTTTCGGCCGCTGCATGGAGTTCCTTGATCCCCAAGACGTCAAAGTAGTGCTCGAGCTTGCATCCCCAGAGGTACGCTCCGACCTGCTGCCCCTCCCTGATCGCGACCGTGTGGAGGCTGTTTCCGACCTCGGGGCTGCTGAGCACGCCGTTCGATATCCCAACTATCTCGTCGCCCACCCTACCGACTAGGTTGAAGTGGCTCTCGGCCGGGCAGCACCACATGGGCCTGCCCTCGCGCCATAGGTAAAGCTCCGTGCAAACCTCGTGGGCTATGAGGTCGAAGAGCTGCTTGTGTTGGAGGGTCTTCGGTTGCAAAGCCTCCGCCACTTCCTCAATCTGGTCCTTCGTCATGCTGCGGACGATCATCTCCTCGCCCGCTGGCAGGACTATCTTCCTCGGTGGGTAGGGCTTCATCACTTTCCCCCAATCGACGTCCTCCCACAGGACTTCCATCTCAACTTTCTTTCCCAGGTATTCCGTCCGATGAGCTCGATTCTCCGTTTTTGTTCCCCCAGCGAGTTCGAACTTGAACCCGTACATCTCCTTGCCTCGAGCTTCTAGTTCCTGGCGCACGCGCCCCGAAATTTTTCCGGCCATCGCCGTGCTGCCCCCCCAGCTGGCCTCTCGAACCTTGCCCCAAACGGGCCTGAGCTTTATCCCAATTTTCAGATCCTCCGGTCGCTCGATGTCGAGTTGGCCCATCACTCGAACGCCAGTTGGAAACTCAACCACCCCAAGCATCAGAGGAGGATTAACGTCGACGCCCGCGGGAAGATTGTAAACTTGAGTGTATGTCACCAGCTTGCATTCGTCTCCGAGTTCTACCTCCTCGAACTCCCTCCCCTTGCAATTCAAACATCGGACCCTCCTCGGGAGGTTGATTCTGCCGCATTTCTTGCACTTGAACCCGATAATTGCTCTCTTTTCCTCCGACATCAGCCCATCCTCCTGAGGATAGTAACAACGATATTGTCACCAAAGCCACCCATATTCAGTGCAAATGCGTTCTTGGCACCTTTCCTCTGTCTTTCCCCGGCCTCGCCGCGGAGTTGCCAAACGAGTTCCACCACCTGAGCCGTCCCGGTTGCGCCGACGGGATGTCCTCTGGTTTTCAAACCACCCGAAGGATTTATTGCTATTTCACCGTCCAACGCGGTTTTCCCCTCCAGTGCAGCTTTTCCACCCTCACCTTTCGGGAAGAACCCAGCGTCCTCGCTCTCCACAATCTCAAGTATCTCAAACGCGTCATGGAGTTCCACGACATCGATGTCCTTTGGCGTTAACCCGGCCATCTCGAAAGCTTTTTGAGAGGCTATCTGCGCGGCCTTGAGTGTCGCTGGATCCTCGCGCTCTTGAACGGCGTGCGTGTCAGTCGCCTGCCCCAATCCAGCTACTTTGATGGGCGACTTGCTGCTAAACTCTTTGGCCTTTTCGGCAGAGCAAAGAACAAGGGAAGCAGCCCCGTCACTTATAGGGCAAACGTGGTAGAGGCGAAGCGGGTCCGCGACCATTACCGAGTCTTTGACCCCTTCAATCGTGCATATTTTGTGGTTGAGCTGAGCGTATGGATTTTTGGACCCATTTTGATGATTTTTAACAGCTACCGCTGCGAGCATATCTTCAGTAACCCCATAGCGCTCCATGTAAAGGCGCGCCAACATCGCGCCCAAACCTGGGAAAGTAACGCCATGGATGTACTCAGCTTCGTGGTGGGCCATCGTAGCTATCACATCTGTGGCGACCGCTCCTGGGACGGCAGACATTTTTTCCGCCCCGGTTACCAGCACTAGGTCATACATCCCAGATGCGATTCCAAGTGCAGCCGCACGAATGGCCGTGCTACCGGATGCAGGACCGTTCTCGATGCGATGCGCTGGTGCTGGAATGAGCCCAAGTTCATCCACTAGGGCAGTCGCAGCGGCCGTCTGATGGGCGAATTCGCCCGACGCCATGCTCGCGAAGTAAACGGCATCAAAATCTCGATCTCCTGCGCCAGCATCGTCTATGGCCTTCAGCGAAGCCTCAGACGCAATATCCATCAAGCTCCCTGGAAGTGGCCGGGCGAACTTGGTCATTCCACAACCTACGACCGCGACATCCCTCATCCACATCACCAGAGTCCAGCAAAAAATGTTAGTGGGTACCCATATTAAAACCTACACATAAACAAAGGTGGGATTGAATGAGACTAGGCCGGGATTACACCAATTGTCTGATGCTAGACTATCTGGATGACGAACGAAAAAAAGCCGTTGAGTCCGGGGACCTTGACCTCGGTTCCGCCAACGTCTTTGCGTTGGAGAAGGCGAAATCGGATGTCGAACGGCAAATTGAAGTGACGAGAGAACTCGGAATGAATCACGTGGAGTTGGACTCCGATTCGCCGAACCCCTACTTGGAATTTGATGCCGCGCGCAGGCGGGAGATTCGCGAGACTGCCGAGTCAAACGACGTGACCCTCTCACTTCACCTCCCCTACAGTTACGTGGGCCAGTCGCTCTGTTGCCTTCAAGAGAGCGACCGAAAAATTGCGGTCGAGCTGGACAAGCAGTGCCTCAAGTTTGCATCAGACATTGGAGCGAAGTATGCAGTGACTCACCCAGGGACAGCTCCCTTTTACCAGACGGTCGGAAAATATCGCGAGTTCATGCGGGAGGCTCTTGTGAAAAGTCTAATGGAGCTCGGGAAGCTCGCGTCCGAGAGTGGAGTGATGTTACACCTTGAGAACAACGTGGCGTTCGACAACTTGTTTATAGAGGTTGATGAGTGCCTCGATGTCGTAAGGCGGGTGCGGGATCAGGGGGTTGACCTCTACTTTAACTTCGACATCGGGCACTGGTTCACGCGCGCCGATATCGGCAAGGAGATCCCCAATCCCCCGGAGAAAATTATGGAAACTCTGCCCGACGAGCTGTTGAAGGAGATACATCTCAACGACTACGTGCCGGGCAAGAAGATATTCCACCCGCCGATACATCTCGGGTGGGGCCCCTTGAAGCGCGAGAACATCGAGCGATACGCTGAGATAGTCAAGCGAAAGGGCGTTGAGGTTATAGTGTTGGAGACGGCCCTGAAAAACCTCGATCAATTACGTCAACGCCAAGAGCTCCTGCGAGAAGAGAGCGAGTATGTGCGAAAAATTTTTGGTGTCTAAGTGATCTCGTACGTGTTCTTGCTCGGGCGCCCGGGGTGCGGGAAGTCCGCCGTATACCGCCTTTTGGGCGAGCGAATCAAGCAGGAGGGGCTGGCAGACGGGATCGAACGGCTCGACGATTTTCCAATTCTCGATGAGCTGCTGGCCGAAGACAAAGAGTTCAAGCGTCACGTCCGCAAGGAGGGCGGGTTTGAGATAACTGATTTTTCGGTCCTAGATGATGTTCTGAAAAGAATGAACGAGAGGCTGA
>CAZKSL010000023.1:0-10203 GCA_964555495.1 Hadarchaeota archaeon (SeqCode) | reverse complement strand
GGGCGGAGGAAATCGATGAGCTTGACGGCGTGATCATCCCGGGGGGCGAGAGTACTACCATCGGGAAGCTCATGACGAAGGGCGGCCTCTTCCAGAAAATTCAGGAGCGGGCGCGGAGCGGGATGCCAGTGCTCGGGACCTGCGCCGGGCTCATCCTCTTGGCGAAGGAGGGCGACGAGCAGGTCGAGCGCACGGGCCAGCCCCTGCTTGGCCTGATGGACGCGAAGGTTATGCGAAACGCCTTCGGGCGTCAGCGGGAGTCGTTCGAGGTGGATCTAGAAATCCCCGCGCTCGGGGAGGGACCCTTCCGAGCCGTGTTTATCCGTGCGCCGGCTATCGAACGCGTCTGGGGCGAGGCGAAGCCGCTGGCCGAGTATCAAGGCAAGATTGTGGCGGCGCAACAGGGGAAGCTAGTGGCGATGGCCTTCCACCCCGAGCTCACCCCCGACACACGGGCGCACGAATACTTCCTTCAGCTGTGCGAAAAATAGGGCCCACGAAGAAAGGCCTACCGGGGCCTTACCTCGACCCCCTTCCCCGCCAGATAGTCCTTGACCTTACCTATGCCGTAAGTCCCATAGTGGAAAATGCTCGCTGCGAGGGCGGCGCCCGCCTGGGTCTCCTCGAAGACCTCCAGCATATGCTCGGGATTGCCACAGCCGCCAGAAGCTATCACGGGGATGTTTAACTCCTCACTAATGGTTTTGGTTAGGGGGATATCGTACCCCTCCGTGGTGCCGTCCTTGTCCATGCTCGTGAGCAGGATCTCGCCAGCGCCCCTCTCCTCGACTTCCCGCGCCCATCCTATTGCGTCGATCCCAGTAAATTTTCTGCCGCCGTAGATGGAGCACTCGTACCAGCAGGGACCCCGTGAAGTTTCGATGACCGTCTTGCCCTTAGCCGCCTCCTGAGAACTCGCGAGGCGGCTCTTGGCGTCTATCGCGACAACGCACGCCTGAGACCCGAAATACTTGGCCAGATTGTTTACTAAATCCGGATTTTTTATCGCAGCGGTATTTATGGTGACCTTGTCGGCCCCAGCGTTGAACACCTTTCTGGCATCGGCAATTGTGCGAATACCGCCGCCAACCGTCAGCGGGACGAAAACGTTTTCCGAAGTTCGCTCGATCACCTTCGTCATTGTCTCCCTCCTCTCGTGGCTCGCAGTTATGTCAAGAAAGACTAACTCGTCCGCGCCCTCCTCGTAATATCGTTTAGCCAGCTGCCAAGGGACTCCCGCGTACTTGATTTGCTTGAATTCTATCCCCTTGACCACGCGACCCCGGGGAACCGCCAAGTCGCAATCCAGACACGGAATTATCCTGCGGCAAAACATTTCTACATCTCCAAGAAATTTTTCAGCATCTTCAGGCCGGTGGGTCCGCTTTTCTCAGGGTGAAACTGGGTCCCGAAGATTTTATCTTTCCACACGGCCGCAGTCACCTCACAACCGTAATTCACCGTGGCGGCCACGACATCGTCTTTCGGGGAGACATGGTACGAGTGCACGAAGTACACATATCCATCATCCACCCCCTTGAAGAGAGGGTACTTTTTCTTTCTAACTTGCAGGCGGTTCCACCCTATGTGCGGTAATTTCATCTCCGTCGGTATCTTCACTATTTTCCCATTTATAAGCGCCAAACCTTTTATCCCCGGCGATTCCTCCGAGTCCTCAAAAAACATGTGCATGCCAAGACATATGCCCAAAAGCGGAGCATCGGAACTTATGAGTTCTTTTATCTTCGGGATAAATGGGTCCAGATTTTTCATTCCGTCCCCAAAGGCACCGACTCCTGGGATTATTGTCTTCTCCATCTTCATTTTAGACGGATTATCTGCAAGCATTGGCTCTGCACCGAAATACCTCAGAGCGTTGCAAATGCTTTTGAGATTGCCCATGCCGTAGTCGACTACGAGCACTTTGATGGTACCACCCTCCTCTTCTAATGAGCCGGAGTATTTAAGAAACCAAATCAATTGACTGGGGTTATCTATCCAAGTATCTGCTCGACCGCGTCGGCCTCAAGTTCCTCGATCATCGGTATCTCGGTGGCCTTCTTCGCCCTCTCGGAGAGCGATGCGATGTCCTCTCTTCCAAGCAGGCTTAGCTTCCACTTCCTGCAACCCGCCATAAGCTGCCTCAGTCCCGTTCCGAGCCTCTCAGAGAAGTAGGTGTAAAGCCCCATCGCTTCTGGTGGGATCTGCTTGAAACGCTTTCCATAAACGCCTTTTAATTTCGGGGCGGCTATAAAGAACTGCTCCGGCTTTGTACCGTAGGCTTCAGCAAATTGCTTCGGCAATTTCCCCTTCTCCGCCAGCTCCACGAAGTAGGACGCCTTCATCACCGATGCAACTGGGGCACGCGCCATACCGATCGCCTTCACGTAGGGGCCATCTCCCAAGTTGCTCATCGCCATCGATTTGAATATCTGGGGCTCGTTCACGAACCCGCCCGCCATCGCGATATCGGGGACGTGCTTGCCCTTTTTCCTTAGCATCCCCGCGCACCTCAGAACCTGCGCCTCCAGGTAGACCGTCGGGATGCCACTCTCCTGCATCATCGGCACTGGACTCATCGCGGTACCGCCGCCAGCGCCGTCGAAGGTCACCAAATCAATTTTCGCCTCCGAGGCACACTTCATAGTGAACGCGACCGCAGCTGGGCGGTAAGCGCCCGTCTTTAGAAACACCCGTTTTGCCCCCTGGCCCCTCAGCTGCTCGATATCCTCGACAAAGTCCTTCTCCCTGGGCATGCCCACCCTACTGTGGCGTTCAAAGGTCCTGAAGACCCCTGCCTTGAAGGCCTCTTGGACTGACTTGTCGTCTGGATCAGGGGCCAGTAGGTACCCCCTCCGCTTCAGGCGTTTTGCCCTCTCCAAATTATTTATCCTGACCTCGCCGCCTATCGCCTTGGCCCCCTGACCCCACTTCCGCTCGATTACGTTGACCTCAAGCTTCGACAACGCATAGGTGTCCACGCACAACCTTTGGTCCTCAACGTTAGTCTGGACCGCAACATCTCCGTACTTGCCGTCCCAGAATTCTCGATACTTTTGAATGCGGTGCTTCATGTCGTTAGAGCGCGCGATTTTCCTGTTGTGGCGCCTTGAGCCTTGGTCCATCCCGCACACGTTCTCGCCGATGACCAGTAGGGTCCCGGACAACGCGGCCCCGACCGCGAGCCCGTCCCAGTGAGTCCTCGCTACATCTGTCGAGCCTAACGCGGCGATGAACACCGGCAACTTTAGTGGAACCCCTCCAGCAGTGGTTGAGATATCCACCGCCTCGAAGACCGCCTTATCAGGGTCGGGTTCCACACCCTTTGCCCCACGAAGTTCCGGCATTATCTGGAAGTGGGACCAGTCCAGCATGTAGTCCTTATTCGATGCCGCAGTGCTCTTCCCGAACTCCTCAGTCTTTGGATACAGGACCGCCCGACCCCTGAAAGTGGACAAACCAACCTCACAGAGGACTGGGCACTCGCGAATACAAATCGGACACATCCCACTGGTGGCACTTACGTCTGGTACCCTGGTTCTCGTTCCAGTTATTGAGTTGATATTTGCACGTGACTCAGGCAACTCCATCCCTCCCTTGGCATAAATGCCCATAATTTAAATACCTGTGCCCCACGCGCGGAAATTTGTTAAATCCGGAACCCCAGAGGGTTACCGGTAGTTATGTCTGAGGCTTGGACTGACAAACACCGCCCCCGCAAGCTCGACGAAGTGATAGAACAGGGGCGCGCGACGAAGAGCATGGCGAAGTGGGCTGAGGAGTGGAAGAAGGGTAAGCCGAAGAAACCAGCCCTGCTCCTCTACGGTCCCCCCGGCACAGGCAAGAGCGCTGCCGTTAGTGCTTTGGCGAAGGAGCGGGGATGGGATCTGATCGAGCTAAACGCGAGCGACAAGCGTACACTCAAGGAAATCGAACGGATTGCTGGGTCCGCCGCGACGACCGGAACCCTGACTGGGGCCGGTGGGAAACGTCTGATAGTACTGGACGAGGCGGACAACGTCCACGGTACCGCCGACCGGGGTGGATACAGCGCAATATCAAGGCTGCCCAAGGAGACTCAGAACCCCATCGTGCTGATAGCAAACAACCGCTACAAGATCCCTGGAAAAATCAGGCGAAGCTGCCTCGAGCTCAACTTTAGGCGTTTGACCAAGATATCCATCGCGAACGCTCTCGACCGAATCTGCAAGGCCGAAAAAATCAATGCGGACCCCAAAGCTCTGCAAGCTATCGCCGAGAACGCTGGGAGCGATCTCCGCTCTGCCATCAATGACCTTCAGGCGCTAACGGTGGGGAGGAAGGAACTGAAGGCTGGCGATGTGGCCTCATCAAGGCGTGACCGCGAATTGAATATCTTCCAAGCAATCAAGGAGCTACTCTACGCGAAGACCTGTCAAGACGCACAAAAAATCCTCTGGGCACTGGACCGCTCTCCAGAAGACGCGATAGACTGGATCGATGAGAACATTCCACGAATGCTCACTGAGCCCTCGGACCTCGCCCGAGTCTACGAGATGCTCTCGCGAGCTGACATCTTTTTGGGTAGGGCCAGGCGCGGGCAGGCTTACGGGATGTGGAGGTACGCAACCAACTTGATGAGCGCGGGGGTGGCTCTGTCTCGCGAGGGGAAGCTCAAGTTCCACAGGTTCCAGCCCCCGAGTTCCGGGATGATGTACCGCTGGACCGGAAGAAAGCGGAAGTGGCGTGACAGCCTAGCGGGGAAAATCGCCGAGTGCTGCCACACCTCCAAGAAGGGGGCCAGGAAGCACTACATCCCATACTTAGCCGTGATATTCAAAAACGACAAGAAGGCTGCGGGGCGAATCTCGGAGCAGCTTGAGCTTGAGGCCGAGGAAGTCGGATTTCTGAAGGAGTTCGCAAACCGTGAGGGAGCAGGGTGAGGAAGGCTCTGACTTTTGTAGCGATTGTCCTGCTTCTATCCCTTCCCTTAGAACTCCTCATAACTACCTCAGCGGAACATAAGGAAGCGTTTGGCTTGCTTGTCAGTTGCCTAATTATTTACACAATTTATGGCTCAGTCGGTTCAATCATTCACCTTAAAAGAATACGCAGTGCGAAGTGGATGGGGGTAGCCTCACTGACAATTGGTTTCATCCTAGAGTTCCTCCTTATAAAACCGTCGTGGGTTCAAGATATTTACGAGATGAATTTGGCAAATGCTCTGGCCCCCACTGTGATCTCAGGAGTTTACTGGTTTTTGATATGGGCTTTACCCACGTACATTCTAAGAAAGAAAATGCGAGGATGATATTCTAACGCTTGCGCGATTTGTCAGAAACGTTACTGTCAAAATGTCGCGCTGAGATCTACGCCTCGACTAGTTGCGCTCTAACCTGACCTACTCCCCAGCTGCTCTGAAGTAAGGCTCCCTTTGTGAGATGACCTCTCTAAACGCTTCGCGCGCTCGCTCGCTGTCCCCAGAGCGGACTGGCGTTAGCACATCCACGAGGTTGTCGTTGCGCATCAGGCAGGACTTCAGATATCCATCGGGGGTGAGGCGGAGGCGTGTGCAGTGGGCGCAGAACTCAGAATTGTGCATTGGGTTAACCACCTCTACCTCTCCGCCGTCGATGATGTACTTCCTTCGAGCCTGCATCAAGCGGCGTGTCCGAACGTCGAGCGCTCGCGCGCGAAGTCCTTGCTCAAGCGGCCCCAAATCGTGATGGTAGCGATCGAAAATGTCAGCGGTTTCCGGCGTCAGGAGAAGTTCGATGAGCTGGAGGACAACTCCCCGGTTGACGGCATACTCAATCATCCGCTCGACCTCGTCGTCGTTTACCCCGTGGAGCACGACCATGTTCAGCTTGACCGGTGATAGGCCCGCAGCCAAAGCGGCGTCTACCCCGGCTAGCGCCTTATCCAGCATTCGCTTGCCGGTTATGGAGGCGTAGCACTCCGGGTCAACCGTGTCCAAGCTGATGTTAATGCGCGCCAGCCCGGCCTCCGCCAGCGCCTCGGCCCGGCCCGCGAGCAAAGTGCCATTTGTCGCCATCGAGACCTCGGAAATGGGGGACCTCGCGGCCGCAGCCACTATGTCCGCAATGTCCTCACGGAGGAGGGGCTCTCCACCCGTCAGCTTTACCTTCCGGATCCCAAACTCCGCGCCGATTTGGACTATCGCCCCTATCTCCTCCGGACTCATCACTCGCTCGCCATCGGAACAGCCCTCACGGTGACAATAGAAACAGTTGAGGTTGCAGTCGTTCGTCACCGAAATCCTCAGACTGGTGAGCGGCCTCCCGAACTTATCTCGAACCACTCTCCACCACCCTCAGCTCGATTTGCTCGCCCTCCGCGTACTTCAGGGACGACAACATCCCCCGAATAACCCCCGCAACCAGGTCCTGCATGAACGATTTAAGGGGCACTTGCTTTCCGTCAACGGTAAGCGTTACCTTTCCGTGAAGGGCCTTACATCCGTCCTTCGGGGCATCTCCTGCTAGGGCCGCAAGAGCAAACTCCCTACAGGACTCGTATCCACAATCCCTGCAGTCGAGGCCCCCCACCGGGGAGATAGCTTTCCGCTCGACCAGATCGGCGAGGGCACTAACATCTCCTCGATTCAAGACTGGCTTCCCCTTGACGCCGTGCCCGATAAAGCCGACCGTGAATTCATCATCCAGTTTTGATGCTTCGCCCTCGTCGCGCGCGACCGTCACCTTAGCGATGCTCTGAACCTCCTTGAACCCCTCGATTACCGCGAAGTCTGCCTCGTGAATCCCCCGCAAAACATCCTCGAGTTTCGGGCTACGTTTTTCTATCGTTGCGAGCTCTCCCGGGTTGATAGATATGACTGGACTCGCCCCCGCCTTAGCGTGGCGCCACGTGTCCTTGCCGGGCTGGTCCATTGAGAAATCCGCCCTCGGAATGTGCTTTACTGTGGCGACTCTATGCCCGCGCGCCACCAGCTCTCTGACCAGCCCTTCAATCGTCTCAGTCTTCCCGCTTTTCTTGTAACCTGCTATTACCATAGCCCTAAGCAAGCTCTACACCTCCGAATAGCGCTACTTCGACTCCCGCGCCCTCATCCACTATCTCGTCCTCCACCGGTACGCTGATGTAGCCGTCCGCCTCCGCCAGAGAAGTTATAGCTCCCGAGCCCTTTCGGATGGGGGCTGCCAAGAACTCTTCGCCCTCGCGCCTCAGCTGCACCGGCACTAACTCGTTCCGCCCGCGCGCCGACAGGATTTTCGCAGTCAACTTGGCTCGCACTGTCTCCCGCTCCCGCGGCTGGAGTCCAGCAAGCTGTCTGAGATAAGGCGCGACGAGCTGGTCAAAGACCATAAGTGCCGACACCGGATAGCCGGGCAGTCCGAAGACGGGCTTGTTACGCACGACCGCAACCAGAGTCGGCTTCCCGGGCTTCATCGCTATACCGTGAACGAGAACGCCCGGCTCTCCGAGTCCGTCGATTGCCTCGGGGACCAAATCACCAGCTCCCGCGGAGGACCCACCGGAAATCACTACGACATCATAGCCCGATAGCCCCTCCTCGACCAAGCCCCTTATTTCAGAAACCTCATCCCCAGCGATGCCCAGATAGATCGGCTCGCCACCGCTTTGCCTCACCGCGTCGGATATCGCCAGGCTGTTAATATCGTGAACCTGCCCCGGCTTAAGCTCCGAGCCGGGCTTGGCGAGTTCTGCGCCGCTCGATATTACCGCGACCCTAGGCGATGCATGCACCTTGACTCGTTGCACGCCCACTGCAGCCAGTACGCCGATGGCGGAAGAGGTGAGGACCCGTCCCAAGCCTAGTACCTCCGCCCCGTGTTTTATCTCCGAACCACGTTTGGTAACGTTCTCGCCCGGAGCGGCCGGCCTGCGAATCTCAACCCTATCACCGCTGGCGTTTGTGTACTCCACCATTACCACAGCGTCCGCACCCTCTGGAATGGGTGCGCCCGTGGCAATCTCCACGCATTCATGATCGGCGAGCTTTACCTTTGGATTGTCCCCTGCGCGAATTTCCCCCACGCGAGAGAGTCCGACGGGTTTGTCCTCCTCGGCCCCGAAGGTGTCTGCTGCCCGAAGCGCGTAACCATCGTAGGTGGCGCGATCGAACGGTGGGATGTCGATCTTTGACCTTATGGCTTCAGCCAAAACCCGTCCCGCCGCCTCGTCGAGTACTAAATCAACCACTCGTGGCCGGGGCTGCCAATGTCCCTCTAGCTTGGAGCAGGCCTCCTTGAGCATCATGACGCGCAGGAATCTTTGCATGTATATCACACCTATTAATTAAGCGCTTTAAGTTTAAATTTCTCTCAAAATTAAGCGAGTTTATTTAACAAAAAAGTTTAACAAAAGATTAAATTGATAGGTAATCAACCATACAGCTCAACTTCAACCTCGCGTCCTTCCTCAAAACCTTCGACATCCTCCGGAACTACAATAAATCCATCCGCCTCAGTCATCGATCTTAGGATACCCGACCCAGTTATCCCTATAGGCTCCGCTCGGTATTTGTCGCCATCGCGTTTTATCCGCACCCTGACTACATCCGCCCGCCCAAGGCTAGAGCTGATCTTTCGCGCGAGCTTCGCCTGAACCCGCGGATAGCCCCGATCAGCTGGTAACCCCTGCATCGCTCGGAGTGCGGGTCTGACCAGCATATCGAATGCTACGAGCGAGGCGACCGGGAAACCAGCCAGCGCAAAGATCGGCGTGCCCCCGATAACGCCAAATGCTGTTGGCCCTCCAGGTCGAATCGCAACGCCGTGGAGGGGGAGTTCACCCAGCTCAGATATCGCGTCTGGCACCACGTCGCGCTCCCCGACTGAGGTGCTCCCCGAAGCGAGAACCATGTCCTGCTTCGATGCCTCGCCAAGCGCGCGCTTCAGCGATTCGAGTTCGTCCGGCACCGGACCCAACCGAACCGGCACCCCGCCACACCTCACTACCGCGGCTTCCAGAGAGTAACTGTTTGCGTCCGTGATTTGACCGAGTCCTAGAGGCTCCCCCGGCTCTCGGAGTTCGCTGCCGGTGGCCATGACCGCGACTCCCGGTTTCCGCGTGACCAGGACCTGAAGCTTTCCGACCGAGGCCAGCATCCCAACGTCCTGAGGGCGAAGCACTTGGCCCCGCTTCAGCACCATCTGGCCAGCCCTCACGTCCTCGCCGCGCGCGGACACATTCTTCCTCGGGGTGATCGCCCGCGTGACTTTTAGGAACTCGTCCTCAAGCGTCGTATGCTCAACCATCACCACGGCATCCGCGCCCTTCGGTAGGGGTGCACCAGTCATGATCTCAACTGCCTCGCGCTCGCCCACCTCAACCCTCGGCCGGAGGCCAATCTCGGCCGAGCCGACTACGCGAAGTTCAATGGGATTGCTCTCCTCCGCTCCAAACGTGTCGGCCGCGCGGACTGCATAGCCGTCGACAGCCGATCGGTCAAAATGCGGCACGTTAACCCCTGATACTACATCCTCCGCAAGCACGCGGCCCCGCGCGCGATAAAATGACATCTCCTCGGATTCGACCTCTTTGATCCGGGAGAGCACAGTCCTCAGAGCATCGTCGAGCCGAACGTATCGGGCAAAGCCGCGCATCCTGACGTCCATCTTACTCACGTGCGTGTTTGACCAAGTGGCCGAGGTCGGGTAAAATCAGGTCCATCGCCACTTCAACTGAGTTGGGGGCGCCGGGGAGGCAGAACACTGGCTTCCGTTTTACCAAGCCAGCGGTGGCCCGAGTCAGGATTGCCGCCCCTCCGACTATCTCGTATCCCTTGCGCCTCAGAGTCTCGCCGAAGCCTGGGAGTTCTATTTCGAAGAGCGAGCACGCCACGTCCACGGTTTTGTCGCGGGAGGTCACGCCCGTGCCGCCGGTAGTAATCACAGCGTCGGTCCCCTCATCGGAGGTAAACTTGCGAAGTGCTCGTTCTATCTGATCCTCGTCGTCGGGTATGATGGCCCGACTTGAGGAGTGCCCGGCCTCCTTGAGCTTGCGCTCTATAACCCGTCCCGAGATATCCTCGTCGCGCCCTTCCCGCATGGCCGCCGCGCGGGAATCGCTGACAGTAATTACGGCCACGCGGAGGTTCTTGGGTGCTTGTTCTCGGTGCTCGATTCCACTCATTCCTTCACCTTTCTCTCTACCTTTACTTCGCTGATTTTCGTCGTCGGGTACTGCCCGGCCTCGTCCTTCTCCAAGCCCTTGACC
>CAZKSL010000022.1:0-10233 GCA_964555495.1 Hadarchaeota archaeon (SeqCode) | reverse complement strand
CCCAAGGCACGACCAAAATCTAGATGATTTTTTATGTACTCACCAATGGGTATGGAGAGGAAGGATAAATTTGCCATAGGATTGAATTTTCTGACCCCCTCCTTCCCCAAGGCAGCAGCGGTGGTTTCCGACTCCAGCGATGCGCCCATTGTTATCACGCCGTGCGTCCAGTCGAAAGATTCTTGCACTGGTACCAAGGTATCCGAGTCCCTCCCCCCGTAGATTATTCCGCTCACCTGAACGCCTTGGGGATTGTTCAATTCGGGGTCCACGTTTTCCAGGAGATCCATGTTGAATGTGAAGCGGGCATTAGGGTGTGAGGGAGGTATCTCTTCACCGTTGGCATTCTTTTTCCCGGGAGTCCAAGCTCCCGAGTGGTTTATGCCCTTTTTCGGAACTTCTCCGTCTCCCCCAATCCAATAGACGCTTTTATCCTCAGTGACCAGTACGTTTGAAAATATAACCTCACCCGGGCTGTGGAGTGTTTTCCATAGTATGGGGTCGTCCTTAGAGTTTACACCCTGCAATATCCCAAATATCCCCTTCTCCACATTAACAGCGTGCATTTTTCCGTTCTTTTTCTTGAGATAGGCTATATCATCCCCCACGATGGTTTCCCCTTTTATCATAGAGGTGGAGGTCTTCCCGCAGAGTGAGGGGAATGCTCCTGTGAAGTAACTTACCCTTCCCTTCGGGCCATGGACCCCCATGAGAAACATGTGCTCTGTTAACCAATGTTCCCTTGACGCCCGGTGTATCGCTAAACGCATCGCTAACTTCTTGTGACCAATGGTGTTGCCGCCGTATTGGGTGTTGGCACTGTAGACGGTATCTCCCTGGAGATCGATGTATATCCTGCGTTGATGGATATTTTTACTTACTCCCTCCTCAAGCTCCCCTTCAGAATGCAGGAACTTGAAGAATGCAGCGGAGCTGCCCAACCTTTTGAATTCCTCATATCCTGATCTATAAAGTAGAACTGATGAGTGGGCCACGTAGCTGGAGTCAGTAAGTTGAACGCAGGGTAAGGAGAACTCAGAATTTGTTGGCCCCAAACAAAAGAAACATATGTACATTTGGTGCCCCCGCATGGCGTTTTTTAGAAGGGTATGAATCTCCTTGAGCCCCTCTTCCTCCTCTGTGGCATTTATGTGGGAGCCTAAGTCGGCCCCCTTAGGTAGAAGAAATCTGGTATTTTTCTCATCTCGCGCCTGGTCGTAATATCCGTCGAAATGAATGGTGTGCCCTTCGGTGGCGAGTTTTTTCTCCTCACCGCTCGATATCGCCTGTTCTCTGATGTAGCGAGCATCCTCCGGAGAACCGGTGGAGACAAATATCTTGTCAGGATTGCAGAGTTCCACATACTCGGCGATGAATTGGTGGAGGGCCGGGTTATCTATCGCCGAGAGCTTTTCGCGGTCCTTCTTGTTCAGCCTCTTGACTTGGCCGAGCGCCCCTTTCAGTTTTCGTTTCATTTTGGTTCCCTTCCTTAATAAAAAGTTAAACTTTTAAGTGTTTCTGTTAACATATTGTTAAGGTGGAAAAATGAGGGAATTGGACCGGAAAATCTTGCTACAGCTCCTCGAGGATAGCGAGCAGCCCATCTCCAGAATAGCAAGGAAGGTGGGAGCATCTAGGCAGACGGTCGCGAAGAAGATTAATGGATTCAAGAAGGCAGGCGTAATAAGCGCCTTCGCAGTGAGGTTGGACCCGGAGAAGTTTGAACTCGGCACGCGAGCGTACGTGTTCCTGCGGGAGGATCCGCGCACGGAGGCTAGGAGGCGGAACGAGCGGGCCATCAGGAGGCTGCACCAAGTTACGAGGGTTCACCGTCTCTTCGGCAGATATAGCGCAGTCCTAGAGGTGCTGGCGAAAGATGGTGAGGAACTCACAAAGTTGGTCAAGAAAATTCACGGCCTGAAAGGTGTTAGGGAGACGGAGACCTTCATAGTTCACAGCACAGTGAAAGACAGGCCCGAGTCGCCTTTTGTGGACGTTCTGAAGTCAGGTTAACCTTTTGGACATGTACGGCCCCTCGCGCCGGTAGCCGAAGCGCCTGTAGTAATTCCTTGTCCCTATGCCAGCTAGCACGATGACCTTGTGTGCGTCAAACTCTTCACGAGAAATCCGCTCCGCCTCGTGCAACAAACTTTCACCCCAGCCTCGATGCTGCCAGTCGTTCACCTGTGCTCTCCCCCCGACCCTCACCAATGGACCGTATACGTGTAGCTCGCGCACGAGCATCGCACGGGCTGCTTCTGGCATGTGCGCTTTATCGGAGGGTTCCCTTAGCCGTAGCAGCCCGATCAAGATATCCCGTTCCCGATCCTCAAACGACAGAAAGAGTTCTTCACCCCCTGAAGCACGATATCGTTCGACCACGAGTTCTATATCCTCGGGGTTTGGTTCTACCCCAAGCTTGTACTGCACGTGCCCGACCTCGCGACATCGAATGCATCGGCAGCGGGCGCCCTCTCGCTTGAGTTGTTTCTGAACTAAAACCCTCATGTCGCCCCGTTTAACGCCTTCAATTATCAGATTTGCAGGAATGTCACGCTGAATCCGCTGAATCCGGACCCACGGAGGCACCAACTTTTTTACCTCGGCGATGAGTTGCACCATCTGCTCAAACGGATAGGTTGCGTATTCACCGCGCCGCCACATCTTATGGAGTTTCGTTCCTTCCATGACTAGCGTTGGGTAAATTTTCAAGGCATCGGGTTTGAACCGCTCGTCATCGAAGATTATCTTAAACGCTTCGAGATCACGTTCATAGGTCGATCCAGGAAGGTTCGGCATGCAATGATAAATTACAGCGAAGCCTGCATCTCTCGCTATGCGCGTGGCCTCGACGACATCCTCGACCGTGTGCCCCCGCTCAATAAGTTTGTAGATGTCGTCGTAAACTGTTTGAACTCCCAGCTCGACACGAGTGGCCCCAAGACGAAGCATGAGGTCGACGTGGGGCTCCTTGCAATAATCTGGGCGCGTTTCGATTGTGATGTCGCTGTTCCGAATCGCTGCGGTTTCGGCCGCTAGTTGCGCTTCTTCGATTGTTGTAGCGTTCGCACCCGACATCGCGTTCAGGCACTGCACGGTAAACCACTCCAGATAATCGGGAGGATAAGCGGTCAGCGTGCCACCGAACATTATTAACTCCACCTTGTCGACCACGTGCCCTATCGCCCGAAGCTGCTCGATCCTGCTCTTCACTTGTTTATGGGGGTCGTAGTTGTGCTGCAATGCCCTGGCGGAAGCGGGTTCCCTCCCAGTGTATGACTGGGGGGTCCCGACGCTGGGGCCACCGGGACAGTAAACGCACGGCTCGGCCTTCGGGCATGGGTAGGGCTTTGGCATCACCGTGATGACCGAAACCCCGGAGATCGAGCGTACGGGCTTCAACCTGAGCAGTTGAATTACTCCGGCCTTCTGTTCATCGGTCGCCGCTGCCAAGAGTTCCGAGTTTCTGAACGGTTTCGATAATCCGAACTCGCGACAAGCTTGGATTTTGGCCCTGGCTAGCCCCTGCGCATCGACTATTTTCCCGGCCGAAATCTGTTGTAAGATCCACTCGCGGGCGAACGATGTCGCTTCCATAGTTTACCCAACATTATCCTTGGCCAGAGATAGTTTAATTGATTGCGTGCTGGTGAAAGTAAGAGCTCCCAGAAGGACAATGCACCTTGTATTTGTCCCTAACCGTAACCGGGCACCCAGCCGGTTGTGAGCCGGTTGTTGCGGAATATCGTCAAGCTGCCATTATCATAGTTGTCCGCCGTTACGCCGGCCTGGTAGAGGTCGTTGTTAATCACGAGGTTGTTGTCGCAACCTGCTGAGTTTATCCTGATGCCGTAGCGCTGCTGGTTGGCCCCGGTCCCGCGCCTGACCGTGTTCCCCTGGATGTTGTTAAAATCACAATTACCATCGACAAAAATGCCGTCGTATGTGTTGTCGTTATCCTGAGAGTTGCCCACCACCGTGTTGATCGAGATGGTGTTGTGAGAAATAAACTCGATCGGGGCGTACAAGTAGATGCCGTGATAGCCGTTCCCCGTGCAGGTGTTACCGCTCACCGTGTTGTTGTGCAAGTTGCCCAAGTGGATGCCGTCTTCGCCGTTCCCCGCGCAGGTGTTGCCGGTGATAGTGTTGCCCCCCTGATATGCCAAGTAGATGCCGTGGCCGCCGTTCCCTTGGCAGGTGTTGCTCGTGACCGTGTTGTTGCTCGAGTCGGACAAGTGGATGCCGTGGCTGCCGTTCCCAGTGCAGGCGTTACCGCTCACCGTGTTGTTTTCCGAGGAGTCCAAGAAGATGCCGTCTTCGCCGTTCCCCGAGCAGGTGTTGCCGCTCACCGCGTTGTTGCTTGAAGAGTTCAAGAAGATGCCGTACTCGCCGTGCCCTTGGCAGGTGTTTCCGCTGATTGAGTTGTTGAACGACCCGCACAAGTAGATGCCTCCGGTGCCGTTGCCTTGGCACGTATTCCCACCGACTGCGTTGCCGTTCGAGAGGACGTACAGCCAGATTCCGTAGTTGTCGAAGTTTTCCACCCAGCAGCCGACGATCTTCGAATCTCCCACATTCTCGAAGCAAATCCCGCTACCAGCTGTATTGTTCGACCCGTTGCCCCATATCCTCAGGTTCGTGACTAGCAGGTTCTCGCAGTTCGTGGCTTGGAGGACGTTGTCGTTCACGTTGTTCGCCAAGTAGAGCAAGGCCCCCGCCCCCGAGCCGATCAGGGCGGTGTTGTTGTCGAGGGTTATCGTCGCGCCTATGTTGTAGGTTCCCTCTCTGAGGTAGACGCTTCCGCCTCCAAAGGGCAGGTTGTGGATGGCCTGCTGGATTTGGACTTGGTCATTCTCGCCATCGCAGACGTAGTCCGCGTTCTCGTTGTCGATTGAGTTGTACGCCGCAACTACGAAGCTCGCGAACCCGTAACCGCGCGGCCCTTCAGACCCAGTTGGTCCCTGAGTTCCTGTCGCCCCTGCTGGCCCCGCTGGCCCCTGTGACCCCGCTGGTCCCGTCGCTCCCGTGGCGCCAGTTGATCCTTGAGCCCCCTGCTCTCCCTGGGCCCCCTGCGGTCCCGGAGGTCCCTGGGGTCCTTGGATCAGGATCGCTGAGATCCCCGAACCCGCCGCGAATATGGAAATAACTAAGGCGATGGTGGCAACTGTGGAAATCGGGATGATTGCTCTTTGCCTTTTCATCTTCCTTTTACCTCTTTTCAGCTGGTTTTTTACTGCGCCCCCAATCGGCGCTTCTCGCAGGATTACTGGAAGAATGTGCTCTTATAATGCACGTTTAACATACATTTTAATCTACCCGTTTTTCCGACACGCTGAAATTCATCAAGGATTAGCGTTAATTCTGATATGAAGAAGTGATAATGGGCCAGATTTGATGAAAATCGAAGAGCTGTGTGAAAAGTACGGGTTGCCGGAGCAAGTCACATCGACGCTAAAAAAATCAGGCATAACTACGCTTTACCCGCCCCAGGTGGATGCGGTGAAAAAAGGTGCCCTCAATGGAAAAAATTTGGTGCTAGCAATCCCCACAGCAGCTGGCAAGACCCTCGTCGCGGAACTCTGCATGTTAAAGTCTATCCTGAACGAAGGGGGGCGATGCCTTTACACAGTGCCCCTCCGAGCCCTGGCGAGCGAGAAATACGACGAGTTCCGGGAGAAATACGGGCCGCTCGGCGTGAAAATCGGAATCGCCACGGGAGACTACGATAAAGCCGACCCGCGCCTCGCGAAGTACGACATTATCATCGCGACGTCTGAGAAGGTGGATTCCCTCCTCCGGCATCGCGCGAAGTGGTTGGCGGACGTGATAACGGTCGTGGTCTTCGACGAGATACACCTCATCAACGACCCTGGCCGTGGCCCGACGCTCGAGGTTCTGGCCGCGCGCCTGAGGCAGATCAACCCAGAACTCCAGGTGCTGGCGCTGAGCGCGACCGTCCGGAACTCGGGAGAAGTCGCTGACTGGCTGGACGCGGAACTCACGACGAGCGATTGGCGTCCCGTCCCGCTGAAGGAGGGCGTTTACCACGCGGGCAAGATATGGTTCGGAGATGAGTCTGACCAACCAGTCAAGGCAAAGGCGAAGGACAAAGTCGTCAAGCTGGCGGTAGATACAGTTCAAGGTGGCGGGCAGGCACTAGTGTTCGTCAGCACCAGACGATCGACCCAGGCCGCTGCGAGGCGGGTGGCAAGTGGAATACGGGTGCTTCTGTCAAAGGGGGAGATTGAACAGCTGAAGAAGGTGGCCAGCTCCATCGAGACTACTCTGGGGGAGTCGACTCGGACCTGTCGCCAGCTAGCCGACTGCGTCCGCGAGGGGGCCGCCTTCCACCACGCGGGGCTCCATTACACCCAACGGAAGCTCGTCGAAGACGCATTTAGGCGCAACCTCATCAAGGTCGTGTGTGCCACGCCCACGCTGGCCGCTGGAGTAAACTTACCATCGCGGCGGACTATAATCCGCGACTACCAGCGCTATAACCCTCCATTCGGGATGCAGCCGATTCCAGTGCTGGAGTACAAACAGATGGCGGGGCGCGCGGGAAGACCAAAATACGACGAGCACGGAGAGGCAGTCCTAATCGCGAAGACCGACGCCGAGCGCGAGGTCCTCCTTGAGGAGTTCGTCCTAGCTGAACCGGAGCGAATTACCTCGAAGCTTGCCTCTGAGCCAGCCCTCCGCACGCACGTTTTAGCATCGGTCGCCGCAGGCTACGTCAAGAGTTTGGAGGGGATGCTAGATTTTATCAGCCACACCTTCTTTGCTCACCAATATTCTGCCTCGCGCGTCGAGAGCATCGTCGAGAAAGTGCTTGATTTTCTAGAAGAGGAGGGCATGGTGTCGACGAAGGGGAAGTGGCTCACGGCGACGAAGTTCGGGAAGCAGGTGTCGCGGCTGTACATAGATCCGCTCTCGGGCGTTGAACTGCGCGACGGTCTCAAGGTGGTAGAGGACAAGGAGCCGACCGAGCTGGGACTGCTACATATGGTCTGCCACACCCCTGACATGGGCGTGTTCCACCTCCGGAGGCGCGACTACTCCGATTTGGGCCTGATTGCCAGGGACCACGCGGATGAGTTTCTGGTGGAAGTTCCGGATGAGTGGTCCGACCCCGAGGAGTACGAGTACTTTCTGGCCGAGCTAAAGACCAGCCGGATGCTCCAAGCTTGGCTTGAGGAAATCCCCGAGGACTACATACACGAGCGCTTTGGAGTAGGGGCCGGCGACATCAGGCGGAACGTCGATACCGCCAATTGGTTGCTCTACGCGAGCCACGAGCTGGCCAAACTCTTCAAGGTCAAACGGGCCTATGCGCCACTACAAAAGCTACGCCAGCGGGTCCGATATGGGATCAAGGAAGAGCTGCTCGAACTGGTGGGCTTGCGCGGGATTGGACGGGTTCGTGCCCGGAGCTTGTTCAACGCCGGCTACCGGAGACTTGGGGACCTAGAGCGGGCCAGCGCCTCGGAACTCGCGCGGGTCGAGCACATAGGTCCAGAGACAGCTAAGAGCATCAAGCGACAGGTCAAGTAAAATAAGCGTGAATGATAGTTCCTTTGGCGCTGCGATGATTGTAGGGAAGCTCAAAAGTTGGGCAACCGCCCCCTTCCGCATGAGCAGGAAGCAGGCACTCGTCCTACTCATCTTGTTGGTGATATTCGCTGGCGCGCTTTACATACGACTTTCGGTGACACTCGGGCACGGCCTCGCCTTGGGCAGGGATGGGCCCTACCACCTCTTTCACGTGGGCTATCTGCTCAATCACTATCCTTCGGACCCGTTTCTTTCGTCGCCCCCGGTTTTCTTTCACTTCGGCGCCGGGGTCTGCGCACTACTCTCAGCCTTCGGTTCCTCGCTGATGACATCTTTCAACGTCACCACCGCACTGGCATCAGGGTTAGTTTCCCTGACGACTTTTTTGATGGTAAGGAGGCTGACGAAGAACGACGCGACAGCTCTGGTTGCGGCTTTCCTCTCCGCTTTCGTCCCCGCCAGCTTCCGAATGATGGGCGAACTCCAAAAGAATGCATTCGGCGTTGCCCTAGCGCCCCTACCTGTGTTTTTCCTCTGGCGCGGGCTAGATAGCGGGAGAAAGCTAAATTTTGTCGTTGCCGGAATCGCGCTCGGCGTAGTCGGGCTGACTCACGAGCTGGCCTTTGGCACTTTGAGCATCGCGTACGTCTGCTACCTCGCGTTCTTGTTCGCCTATCGCAGGCGCGTACCCTGGCGTGAGCTCAAGGCAGCAGTCATCGTTGCGATACCCGCTGCCATCATCTGCGGTTACTTTTACGTCGGGAAGCTGGGGACGATGACGGGCATGACGGATTATGGGCAAGCAGCAAGCCTGGTAGCCCAAGGGGAACAGCCGATGGGCCCAACGATATACAACTTTTACAATGAGTATATCGGGCAGCTGTTGCTGGTGCTTGCAGTCATCGGCGCGGGGGTCGCGGCGTATCGCAGGAGGCCGAGCGATTTCTTCTTACTGGCGTGGGGCATGAGCGCTCTGATAATGGCTCAGCCCTGGGTCGTTTATGATTATCAATGGCGGTTCGCCATAATGTTGGCCACGCCAGTAGTGCTGCTTGCCGCGGTCGGTCTTATTGAAGGAATTGGAGTGCTGCTTTGGAGGGCTGGGAAAAACCTCCGGGCGCTGCTCGGCGAGGACAGCATGCAGGCTCGTAAGGCCGTCACGATGGTTGGGCGCGCAGTTTTCCTGTGTTTGCTCTTATTCGTCGTGATTCAGCAAGCGCGCGCCTCCCACACCTATGCTTGGACGGGGGAGCAGCTCCAACCGACGATAACTATGGAGGAGTATGACGCTCTGCAGGAGTTCCACCAGCAGTTTGGCGATGTTCATGCTTTCGGAAGCGGTGATAAATTTGCCTACTGGCTGGATGCGGTCGGGCTAAAAGGGACCATCCAGGGGGACTATGCGATGACACACCTCTCATTTATGTTGGGCGAGTCAGACGGGGAGCAAGTTAGCGTCTCAGATCTGAGCGCTGAATGGTACATGGGGCAACAACAAGTCGGGGAAAATATCTACGCAATCGTGAGCATGACTGGACCCGAGAGTTCCCAAATTCTAGAAAATGAGGAATCGTTTGTGCTTGTTTTTAGTCGCCCCAGCTTGCAAGCGTACGCATTGGGTGAGAATTTTAGCCTGCCCGAGAACTATCTCCCTCCTGGTCCAAGAGAAGACGATTTAGCTTTAGCCGCGGAGCAACCACCTCCTGATAATCAACAGCCTCCGGAAGGTCAAGAAGAGGGCCAGCAACCAAAACCGCGAGGGGATGAACCGCTCGTGCTCAAGATCTTGCTCGCGCCGGTGTACGTGATCTCGGGCGCTGCGAGGTTTATAGTTGGAGTCCCGCTCACCGTCCTTCTGTGGGTTCTCCCATCTTGCCTAGCCTGGAGTTTTATCCGCAGAGCCACCAAGGCTAGCGAGATGGCTAGGAAGGGGATCATTGTAGTTATGGTTGCGGCGCTGGTTTTGGTGGTCCCCCTAACCGTTAAGGGTTCTGAAATGCAGGGACCTGGACCAGAGCCTGAGCCGGGACCAGGTGAAGGACCCCTCCCGCCTGGTTTTGAGTTCGTTGAAGGCGACAAAGGTGGTTGGCTTCTGATGTCGGCGGAAATGGGGGAAGAAGTGTTGAGCCCCTCCTGGTTCAGATTCGATTACTTGAGCGAGGGCCCATCCCTGAGGTGCGGGCAGTTCGGGAGCTTGGAGAATGCTAGAAGCGGCGTCGGCTCATTGGAGGGAGTAGTCGTGGACTATACTGGACCAGTAGGGGATGGGTACTGGTTCAGATTTGGCGAGGGTGCAACTTTGGCTGACTTAAATGTCTCCGTCCCACCCACTCCGTCGGAAAATTATGCCGTCTATAAATATGAAAAGTGACTAAAAGTGCTGAGGCGCTCTAGTGCTGGAGGCTGGCTGATGGACCGGGAGGGTATCACCACATCTCTGGCGATTGTGATAGTTTTCATCCTTGTCGTGGCGGGGGCAGGGGCTTACTTCTTGATCACGGAGATGGAGGCAGTTGAGGAGGGGCCCGGAGAGGAGGATCAAGAATACCCCTCAGAAAATCAACCGTCGGGAGGAGAAATCACCGTACAATTCGTAGACTCTACCTACGAGGTCGCTGCCGGTGGAACTTCCGGCTGGTTCCACACGGGTCAAGATGCGGATATCATGCTCTCCGGAGT
>CAZKSL010000021.1:0-10405 GCA_964555495.1 Hadarchaeota archaeon (SeqCode) | reverse complement strand
CCTTGAAATTGTGCTTATCGACGTGGAACTCGCGGTCCGCGGGGGTCAGGACCTCCGACTCATCTATCATGTCAGCCCCGAGGGCCTCGAGGATCTGAGCCTCGGCGAAGTGACCGATCCTACACTTCGCCATGACCGGGATGGTGACCGCGTCCATGATTTCCTTAATCACCGCGGGGTCGGCCATTCGGGCAACGCCACCGGCCTTGCGAATGTCCGCCGGCACTGCTTGGAGAGCCATGACCGCGACCGACCCAGCCTCCTCGGCTATCCGCGCCTCCTCGGCGGTGGTCACGTCCATGATTACCCCACCCTTCTGCATTTGGGCGAAGCCGCGCTTCAGCCTCTCGGTCCCGTACTGGGTAACGAGTTCCTCGGTCCTGCGTTGCATGGGTTACACCAAATGGAATATCTGATTATTTGTGTTTAAAGTATCGGCTCAATTTTATACTTTGCCCCGGCGCTTAACCTCGATAACTAATGGATTAGAGAGAGTAAGGCTGGGAAACTCCTGGTTGGCGTCTTAGCTGGGCGTGCATATCTTAGACAAAAAGCTTAGGAAAATGCGAGATTTAATGTGAGCCTAAGCGCCGGTTTTCGTAGCTCTCTTTAACTACCTCGACCAAACTAATTCTAGGTGAGCCAGGTGACAGTCCATGTGGGCGAGAGCGTTCTCGGTGTTTTCGCATTTGACGAGAAGAGCGAGCTGATCGGCTCCGCGACCTTTCCAAAAGATGCCAACGAGATTTCCGCGCGACTATTGCTCGTCCGGAAGGGAGAGCCCACGGAAGAGCATCGAAATCTCCTCGCCGAGCTCACTGCCAAGGGTTACAATAAGTTCTGCTTGGAATCCGAAAATCTGGCGGCGGAGCTCCACAAGAAGTTTGAGGAGGCGGAGTTCGAGGCGAGTCTACCAAATAAGGCGGGTGAAATTATCCGAGGGTCCTTGCAGGAGATGTCTTCCCGTGTCGGTGTCGAAAAGTTAGGCGAACTTCTCCGCGACGTCAACATGCTCCTGACTCGCGAGGAACTGCGCAGGGAGACGGCGGAGCGAGACAAGTTGGTGATCCAAGCCATAGACACCCTGGGCGACTTTGACAAAACTGCCAACACTCTCTACGGGCGGATTCGCGAGTGGTACTCCATTCACTTCCCGGAGCTTGACAGGCTTGCACCTGATCATCAAGATTATTTCAAGCTGGTTTCGGAACTCGGCTCTCGGGAGAACTTCTCTCAGGAGACGATTAAGGAGGCTGCCGAGCTGTCAGACGAGCGGGCGGAAAAAATTGCTGAGGCGGCGAGGAGTTCGATAGGTGCGCGCTTCGATGAGGTAGATATCCAAGCGTTACAGGAGTGTGTTGAGAGAGTCCGAAGGTTACACGAGGTCCGGGAGAGGATGGCGGAGTACATTGACGGGCTTATGGCTCAAGTGGCGCCGAACATCAAGGCGGTCGTCGGGGGCCCGATAGGCGCGCGATTGATTTCCATCGCTGGCGGGCTCAAGGATTTGGCTCGCATGCCGGCCAGCACCCTCCAGCTTCTCGGCGCTGAAAAGGCGCTGTTCAGGTCGTTGCACAAGCGGGGGAAGCCCCCCAAACATGGGGTGATCTATCAGTACCCAGAGATACGTGGTTCGCCGAGGAGGCTCCGGGGGAAAATAGCTCGGGCGCTCTCGGGGAAACTATCGATTGCCGCGCGGGTGGATGCGATGTCAGGGGAGTTCGTCGGGGACAAGCTAAACGCCGATCTTGAGTCTAGGATATCGGTTATCAAGGCAAAGACGAAAGAAGGGGAGAAAAATGAGGTCGCGCGAGCACGATAAGTTCAAGGGCCTCTATCGGGTCGAACTGGACGATGGCTCGAGCAGGCTGGCCACGGTCAACCTATCCCCTGGAACGAAGGTGTACGACGAGCGATTAATCGCGATCAGGGGCACCGAGTACCGCCTCTGGAATCCATACCGCAGCAAGCTCGCGGCCGCCATCCTGCGCGGTCTTAAGGCCCTTCCCATCGCCACGGGCTCGAAGGTGCTCTACCTAGGGGCGGCGAGCGGAACCACGGCCAGTCACGTCTCCGATATAGTTGGTCCAGAGGGCGCGGTTTTCTGCGTTGAGATCTCGTCCCGCCCCATGCGTGATCTCTTGGTCGCATGCGAGCGGAGGCCGAACATGATTCCGATTTTGGCTGATGCCACCCAGCTCGATCAGTACCGCACGGTAATCGAGCGGGCCGATGTACTTTACCAGGACGTCGCGCAGCCCAGGCAAACGGACATCCTACTTGAGAACGCGCAGGTCTTCTTGAGGAAGGGCGGCCACGCGTTCCTAGCTCTAAAGGCGAGAAGCATTGACGTCACCAAGGAGCCACGGGAGATTTTCAGGAAAGAGATGGAGAAGCTCGAGCAGGAACTTGAAATAATCGACTCGAAGCTCTTAGATCCGTACGCGAAGGATCACGCAATGTTCGTAGTGCGGAAGTGAGGGGCGTTGTCGAAAAGAAAAAGGGGTCGTGACAGCGGTGATGGCGGCTATAAAGTTAGAACATTTTGGTTTCTTTTCTCCCTCCTAAAACAAAATAAAAAATAGGGGACTAGGCGTTGCCCCCTACTGCGCTCGTCCACTCAACACTGGCGCCGCTGCTAATGGTGAAGCCCAGACTAGACTTTGGGCCCCCGCCTTAGCTCCCCATTTCAAACTCTGATAACGATCCTGCATACAGGACGTAGCATGTGTCATCGGGCCAAGAAGGGTCCATTATTGACAATCCGCTAAATGCCATTATGAGGGCGCCGTCGTTATCTTTGCTGAATACTGCCATACCCACTACTATCTCCGGAGGCGCACCTGGAGGCGTGCCAACGTTTTCAGATTCTAACGTCCAGCCTGTCATCTGGTTCTCGTACCAATCCACCAAGTCCTGAACACTTACGTTTTCGACACGGTATGCTGCATTCTCCACTTCTTCTCCAAAGGCGGGTAGATTTTCAGCAAATTCAGCCGGGGTTTCCCAGCTCTGTGACCCGGAGTATACTGGCAGACTACCGATCCCCTCGTTTTCGCCTTCTCCCTCGTTTTCGCCTTCGCCCCCGCCGCCTTCGCCTCCCCCGCCGTTAGCACTTTCGCCTTCCTCTTCACCAAGAGTGAGGACGTAAGCGCCGACAGCAGCTGCGGCGACTATGATGACGATTACTATCGCGATAACCGCCCCAATTCCTTTTTGTTCCATTTGGTTTTTCACCTCCTTGAAAATTTTCCCGCAGAAGTCCGTCTACATTTAACCCCTAATGAATTTTTTGCCCGATTGAAAGCGTTGGGCGTCTGGTCCCCGGTGCCAGTAGTTTGTTCCTGAGACCTTAACTATTTACCCCAAAAACATGGACCACGGCGGTGTCGTCATTCCAGGCCCCGCCAGCGGGTTCCCCTCGGTATTCAAAGATGTACAGATAACCATTTGTGCGGTCAAAAGCGCAGCCACCCAGGCGGTGTCTGTTTCTGTCATCAGGGAAATCAGGATGGTTTACTTTATCTATGTTGTAAAGGTACTGATCCAAGCTTAAACTGGCATAAGGTTGTGGCTCATACGGTTGCATAGTTCCATCTGCCACCGCAGCCAAGTCCGAAGGATCATAAAAAATAATCTCCGCTTCAAAAGAGGTGCTCCAGTAACCCCGATCATCGTGGGGGTAATCCGGCACAGTGCCAGTAAATTCAGATCCATCTGTAGGGTACTCGGTACCATCGGAGTAGCCGTACCAGCAATTGCCCACTCCTTTAGTGCCGACAAAAATCAGGGCCGATTTGTTCTCGGCAGTTAGCCAGGACGCCCCAGACCATTCGTCGGAGTCGTGGTAGTTTTCCATTGTATGCCCGCCACCATGATCATACCCAACTTGATGAGTGCTCGAGTAACCAAGGAGTCTGACAGCTGTTAGTTCCGTGCCATTAGAGGGGGGATTGCCGTCTGTCCAGGGCGCAATCGCATAAAGATTGAGGCCTTGGCCGCCGTGGCCTCCTTCTCTAAATCTTCCAGTTGCCAGATACATGCCATTAGTCTCTGTTTGCGCGTCAGCAAAGGAAGAGGGGATGTCACACATGTAGTCATTTGATTGATAGAGCTCTAGAAAATCACTGCCAACCCGCCAGGCACCGGCCTTATCAGAGAAATCCAGATTGCACCACATATGGGATGGTAAATCTTGATCGTCTTCTTGAAAATGGGCCCCCCAGCTAAGATATAATTTGTCAGAGGTTTGTGAGCCCTGAGCTGGCAGATATGCTATGCCGGCTTGGCGGATATTCGCGTTGTTGAACAGGGTGGTTAGATTACCAACTCCGCTTCTTACATCGGTAAAGGACCTTAGAGTAGAGGCCGTGTTTAGATCTGCCAGGTTGGAAGAGTTAACCGGTTCAGGAATGCTGATCTCCGAAACATACATAGTATGATCATGGCCGACCCCGTAAATTGATCCTGGATAATCATCCGAGTTTGAAGGGTCCCCATCGGGATAATAAGTGGCACCAGTTCCTCCCCAATCCCAGCGAGCATCTCCATCAATATAGGGGAGTCTAAAGGCCCCCAGGTAGGTTAAATCTGATGGTTGAATCAGTTGGCCAAAATCCCCTTCACCGCCTTCACCACCCTCGCCACCTTCTCCATCTTCACCACCCTCACCGTCGCCAGCACCTTCGCCTTCCCCTTCACCAAGGGTGAGGAAGTATGCACCGGCGGCAGCTGCAGCTATGATAATGACTATCACTATTGCAACGGCCGCTCCAATTCCTTTGGTATTCATCTGGATTTTGTCTCCTTGAAAATTGTTGGAGCGCACGCTACCGCGTGGTTACCTCACAGCCTTCTTCAGTCACTATCACCGTGTGCTCGGATTGCGCCACCAGACCATCCTCTCGGTCCTTCAGGACGTAGTAGGGGTGGAGTGCCCCTGAATTCATCAGGTCGCGCAGGGTGAGCTGCAGCCTAATCTTCGAGGTCCGCTCGGCCAGCCAGCGCTCGGCGAACGGGAGGTTGCCGTACAGTCGCCCGATATCTCGGAGCATCCCCATCGACATTCGCCTCTGGACTGGGCGGGGACCCAAGAACCTGAAGATGTAGACTTCGGTCTGGTCCTCAACCTCCCCGGCGCCATTTGTGATGAACGGCTCGATGGCCAGGACATCACCCTTTTTGATCTTCTGCCCCGACTCCTCCTTGACGTTCGGGATCGAGATCCCCGCGTGCAGATTCCACCTCGCGAGGCTGTGGCCAGTCAGGTTCTTGACCGGCTTGAATCCGGCGGCCTTCGCGGCCTCCTCGACCACGGCACCGATCTCCCCGACCCCCACGCCGGGCTTGACTGCCTTAATCGCCTCATCAAGGACGCGTTCGATGCTCTCGACCATATCTACATTCTTGTAACCAGTCGCCACGGTGAAGGCAGTGTCCGCGATGTAGCCGTCGAGGTGGGCTCCGATGTCAACTTTTACTAGGTCGTCCTCCTCGATCTTCGTCTCGTCGCCCGCGGGCGGGCTGTAGTGGGCGGCAATCGCGTTAACCGATATGTTACAGGGAAAGGCGGGCTTGGCCCCCTTCTCACGGATAAGCTTTTCGACTGTCTCGGCGATATCCAAGAGCGGCTCGCCCGGCTTTACCTTCGGGCGGACCTTTTCTCTGATTTCGGCCGCAATTTTTCCAACCTTGCGATAAGTTTGAAGCTCATCTTCGCTCGGCATCTGCACCAACGAAAGCTGTTTAATGCGGGCGCTTAATTAAGAGTTGAGGTTCATGCGGGTTAAAGACACTTTTCTGACCAAGGCGCAGCTAAGGGTGCTGAAGCTCCGGACTAGGGGGCTCAGCCAAGCGGAGGTGGCACGGAAGCTCAAGACCTCGCGCGCGAATGTTTGCATCCTTGAGCGCCGCGCCCGCGAGAATATCGAGCGGGCGAGGGGGACTCTCAGGCTCGCTGCGAGTCTCCGCGCACCGGTCTCGGTTCGGGTCAAACCTGGGGAGGATATCTTCGAGGTTGCGAAGCGATTTTTTGCTGCGTCCGATAAGGTAGACATCAAAGCGGGCCTGGATACGCCCGGCCTCGTCTCTAGAATCCGTGAACAGGCAGGGGACAAGCTTCGCGGCCGCTCGGTCGTGGGAGAGATTGAGCTGATGTTGACGACTGATGGAGATGTGCTGGTTTACTAGCTACCCATGAATTTCCCAAGCTTCATCTGTTTCGCCCGCCCGTACCTCAGGTCGTCCTCTTCGTAGCCTAGAACCTCCATGATCCGCATCACGGCTGGCAGGACTTGGTGCCCAATGTAATAGTCAGCGTCGTAGTTTTTACCCTCGAAGTCATCGACTGGCACGGCGCGGTCGCTTATGCTCCCACTTCCCTTGGTGACAATGTACGCAATCGTCATTCCCGGCTCGACCTCTTGACCTTTCTCCTTCAGGCGCTTGGCCACGGCGACGTGCGGGCCGATCGCGCGGTATTCACTCAGGGGCTTCTTCAACTGGGTGTAAATTACGAGGTCGTCCACATCCACATCCCCCTCCGATATACTTCTGGTCGTCTTCTGCACGATTTCAGCGGCCTTCTCTGGCGATCCGTCGCGGAGGATTGCCCCCAGGACCGCCTCCTGAGTTTTCTTCGCGAGCGCCGCCCAGTCTCGCCGGACAAACTCCAGCCCCTTGACGAGGACCTTGTCATCCTTGTCTATTACCGCGTAGCGCTTTTTGGTGACGAAGACCCCGCGTTTGTAAAAATCTTCGAGTTCAAGCTCCATTACTCCCGACATGCTCTCGTTTACCTGCTTCAGGAATTTCATCGCATCATCGCGTTTCTTCCCGTTGAGCTTACAGTAGAGGGAATCTGTATCCCCATAGATCACCTCAAATCCAGCGTCTTTCGCCATCTCGATCGTGTCTTTGATGTAATGCCGACCGAAGCTCGTGACAGATTCGGCGCACTCCTTGGAATACCACCGCGCCCGGGGATAGCCAAGCATCCCGTAGAACGAGTTCGCGAGAATCTTGAGCGCCCACTGCTGAGCGTGGAGCGACTGATACTTCCTGCCGTCCTTATTGAGTTTCTTCATCTTCTTCCTCAGCTCGCTCCTACTCTTGATTAGACTCTTCAAGATAATCGGGATGAAACCCCGGTGACTCTTGCAGAACCTGTAATCTAGGTCGGGCACCTTCGTCGCCTCCTCGGGCTTGCAGCAGTCACAGTTGAGGGTAGCAGGGTCGATGTTGTGGGTGACTATGATTGAGGGATATAGCGATCTAAAGTCGAACACGACCAAGTCCTCGTGGAGCCCCTTTGTGGGCTCCATCACGTATGCTCCGACGTAGGTTTCCTCCCGGCGCTCGAGATACTCCCCTCCGAGGGGCCGTCCCGGGACCAGCTCCCCAATCCGGTGAGCCTCGGAAACTAGGAGCCACTCCACTAGTTGCCCCGGAGTCATCCGGCTGACGTCGAACAGTGACTGCTTCACGGTCCTGCTGAGTTCCGAGAAAAGGGGTAGGAACTCCATCCCTAGCTCAAGGGTGGCATCGGCGTCGGACATCGAATATTCGAGCAGCCTCTTGGCCTTCTCGCCCCCACCGTCCCATGCCTCGCAGAACTCCGCATACTCGATATCCGGTTTTTCCTTTCCAATCACGTGGCCGTAAACGCTCTCCAAGGTGTAGCGGATTAGTTTGATGGCCCCTATTCGCGCGAGGAAGTTCACCATCGCGTAGACATCAGCGTGCACCCTCCCCGGGACTCGCGTGGCGGTGGCAAAGCGCCTCTTCTGGGACCAGATTTCTGACCCATCGCGCCCCAGCCTCAGCTTCACGCCGAGCTTATCCGCTCGCGTGCGGATGTAGGGAAAGTCGAAGAGGTCCGTGTTGTACCCCATCAGCACATCGACGTCGCGCTCCTTGACGAGTTGGATGAAGCGGTGGAGTATCTCCTTTTCGTCCTTGACCACCTCGACGTAGTCCAAGCCAGCTTTGAAGTCCTTCCAAGTCAGAACCTTCCTCAGCCCCCGATTGTCGGCGAGACTCATCATGATAATCGGATCTTTTTCGGCGCGAGGGCTACCGGTTGGATTGTATGTCTCGATGTCAAAGCTCATCAGGTTCAGCTTGGGTTCTGGCGCCTTGGTGGGGAATGGCGACTTCTCGAGCGTCATTCGCTTTCGCCCACCTCTCTCGGTGACTTTTCCTTGGATATCCACCCCACTCATCGGGACGAGCTCGTGGTCAATGAGGTAGCGCCTGCCGAGTGGGATGTCGAACTCGTAGACCTCCTTAACCTCGGGGAAGCTCCTGATTTCGTGCCTCAGCGGGGGCATGTCATTCGGGTGATTGAAGGTTACTTTAACTGCCTCAACTTCCCTGCCGAGCACCGTGCGCTTGATGATTTCGACCGACTTCGGCTTTAGAGTTCGGCCATCCTTCTCGACCTCTAGCTTTTCGATTGCCTTCGCCGCGCGCGCGGGCTTCTCCGCCACGGCGTAAAGGTAGGGCCTGAAGCTCGTGTCAATGCAGGTCACTGTTTCCATACCACTCTTCACGAATATTCGCATGTGCGGTTGCTTTCCCCGTTTGACATAGCCACTGTCGAGAAGCAGTCCTTTCATGGGGTCACCAAACGAATATCTCCGCGTTTTCAATTAAATCTTTCAAGCAGGACCATTCTGGGTTCACCGTCCTTGGCTTGATTGCCGTGAATGTTGAGAACGCCGTCAGCTTCTGAGCCTGTCACCGATCAGTGCGAGGTGGGCGAGGGCAGCCTCGAGCTGGATTTGCTCGTTTGCCCCCTCAATGAGTCTGAAGTCGAACTCTCCCATCCGGTCAATCAGCTTCACCTTCACCGGCTCGGGCAGGTCGAGGTCGAAGATCTGGCGGTGGATCTGCCGCAGGACATCGTCTCCTGCCAGCCCTTGGCCGATCAAGAGATCAAGAAGCTTCTTGCGCGCTTCCTCAAACTTTCCGTCCAGCGCCAGCTTCATCATCTCCTTCACGTCCTCGGGATGGGCTGTCGCGCTCACGTCGTAGACGGTCTTCTCGGTGATTTGCTTCCCGAGGGCCGAGGCCGCCTGAAGGAGGTTAATGGCCCTGCGCATGTCACCCTCAGAGACGTGAATGATGGCGTCCACCGCTTTGTCTGCTAGGTTAAGCTTCTCGCTCTTGGCGATATTCTTCAGCACCTTGGCGATGTCCTTCTCGGCGAGGCGCCTGAACCTGAAGACCGCGCACCTCGACTGGATTGGCTCGATAATCTTGCTGGAGTAGTTGCATGCAAGGATGAAACGCGTAGTGCGGGTGTACTTTTCCATGGTCCGGCGGAGGGCGTGCTGGGCGTCGGAAGTCAGGGCATCGGACTCATCGAGATACACTATCCTATAGGGAACTTCTCCAATGGCCCCGCTCCGAGCGTAGTTCTTGACTTTTGTCCGAATGGTGTCGATCCCGCGCTCGTCCGAGGCATTGAGTTCTAAAAAATTTCGCTGCCAGCCTTCGCCAAAGAGTTCGCGCACTATACAAAGGGCGGCGGTGGTCTTGCCGTTGCCGGGAGGCCCAGCGAAGAGAAGATGAGGCAAAGATTTTTCCCTCACGAAGGTCTTGAGCCGGTCCACGACGTCATCCTGTCCGGCAATATCGCTTAACTTCTTAGGACGATACTTCTCTACCCAAATCTCCTGAGCTTCGGCCAGTTCACCCACCAAATCTAGTTTGTGGTTGTGAATTTAATAAACATGCAGTCAACGGTAAGGTTCGGTGGAGATATGATTCAGCCGTCACCAAAGCACTACGGTGCTAATCAATCTGAGGAGGAGCTTCAGCGCTGGTGGGAGTCCGAGGGGATTTACAACAAGGTCAAGGAGATGCACTCCCATGATCCCGACTGGTTCTTTCTAGACGGCCCACCTTACGCGAGCGGAGCGATTCACCTCGGAACGGCCTGGAACAAGATCATCAAAGACGTAATCTTACGCTACAAGGGGATGTGTGGATTCAACGTGCGCCGGCAGCCAGGGTGGGACTGCCACGGACTTCCAATTGAGGTCAAAGTCGAGGAGAAGCTCAAGGTCAAGACCAAGAAGGATATCGAGCAGGTCATAGGAATTAAACAGTTTATTGAGGAGTGCAGGCGTTGGGCCTTAGACCACGTTGACCTGATGACTCGGCAGTTCAAGCGCCTCGGGGTCTGGATGGACTGGGACAATTCTTACCTCACGTTCACAGATGATTTCATCGAGTCGGCTTGGTGGACTTTGAAGCAGGCGCACGAGAAGGGCTTGATGCAGAAGGACCTACGTGTCATACAGTGGTGCCCGCGTTGTGAGACTGCGTTAGCGGAGCACGAAGTCCGGGGCGAGTACCGCGACGTTCGAGATCCATCGCTATACGCGCGGTTCAAGCT